>CAXMTM010000028.1:0-4108 GCA_964196385.1 Arenicellales bacterium | reverse complement strand
CCAAGATAACGAGAACCGATAACGACATCGAACGAGGCGGCCTTGTCGATGAAGGCCGGCAGGTGGCCGGGGTCATGAGAGTAATCCGCGTCCATTTCGAACAGCAGTTGGTAACCTCGTTCAATACCCCACAGGAAACCCGAGACATACGCTTTTCCTATGCCGTCTTTCTGTTCCCTGCGCAGGACATGAACCCGCGAATTCTCGCCGGCCATGCGTTCAGCGATTTCTCCGGTACCATCCGGGGAGTTGTCATCGACCACCAGCACGTCGATTCGCTCATCGCATGCCAGTACATCCGGAACGATGCGCGCGATGGTTTCCAGCTCGTTGTAAGTTGGTATGATAACCAGGTACTTGTCATTTACCACTCTGATCTTTCCCCTGAAACAATACCGCGGGCTGATGGTTGAACGTTCGCCAAGTCATGAAACGACGGCGTCCCGCAAAAACCGTTGCGATGAGGATGAGAACCGAGATTGCAAAAATGACCGACAACCAGGTTGTCGACACCGATGCTGTTGATTTTTTTACTGCTTTGGTCAGACGCGACCCTGTTTTTATGCTGGCTGCCAGTGCACTAACATTTTTGCCGTTATTGTCGATCATTTTGACACCGTTCTTTCCAAACAACCGGGCCAGTACATAGGTGCTCCCGGCATCGACTTCGGCCGCCCTGGCCACTTTGGCAAGGTCATCGGCACCGTCCACCGACGCCATTACCCCCCGGGCGGGCCCCGGCCCGAGTCGTCTGGCCGTTTTACCGAAATCTCCAACCACGGTGGAGAGCTTGCCGTAGTCCCCTGTCTTTATCGCCTGACGCGCCGTTGTTGTCAGCGACCGGATCATTCCTTTACTGAGCGCACCGGTGCGCTTCAGCGTCTTCAGCAGCGCCGGCACCCAGTCGAGGTGGGGCGCCAGGGTAGTGGTCAGGCCAATAGCGGAAAGTGCAAGAATCACCGTATCGCCGGATCCATCGGCGGCCTCTTTCCAACCCTGTACTACCAGATCCCGGATGTCGCCGATGACGAACAGGTCCAGGGAGAGGCTGCCCAGCATCGAAACGAGATCGGAGGGTTCCCCGGTAACCGCGCCATGGGCAAAGCTCTGCACCTGGCCCCTGAAGCTGTCTAGATGATCGTCAGCCCGGCGTGCCAGGTCGGCGGCCTGATTTTCGTTGGCAACACCGGGGTTCGCCACTATGAAGTCGGACAGGATTTTGACCTCCGCCCAGCGCTCCTCCGCGGCGAGGCTTTCAGTGCTGTCGATGGCGTCTACGGGCGGGATCAGTCCCCCCTCAAGGCGGTCCACGATTTCCGTCGCGGAGACAAAAACACAGACCGATGCGAATGCGGCAAACAACAGCCTAACCAGCATCTTTTAACGCTCCGTGCACACGGTTAGTGCCTGAGTTTTCTTTCTTCCGGATAGACCCGTACGCTGGGCACCGCGGATTGGCTGAGGGCGTCTTGTATGTTCTGCCAGTACTCCGTAGTGAGCAGGTCGCCATGGTAATAGCGGAAGATGCGGGTCAGTGCCCGGTTCGGGATGCGCAGTCCGGATTCGATCTCTTCCGGCAGGAACACGACGCCATCCTCGAAAACCCAATCGGGCACATCCTCTTCCCCTTCATAGCGGCCGATATTGGTTCTGATTTTGACATCGATAAAATTCTCCAGTGCGTCGTAGTCGAATAAATATACTTTCCGGTATCGGCTCACGCCGTAGTTGCGGGCATCCAGATCTTTGTTGAATATGTTCGCGGCCATATTGTTCTTTATGCAGTGACCCAGATTGACGATGGCAGTGTCGGCGTCATCCTCGGAGGCATCGGTGAGAAAAACCGGCAGCGGCACCATTCTTATTTGTACGATGAGGTGTTTGAATATGATGCCACCTTCGTGTTCTGAAATGTTGCCCGGGGCTGCCTCCAGCAACTCCGCCAGCAGGATTGGATCGAACCAGTCCTTGTCGAGCTTTAAATTGTGGTAGATGATGTTGTCTAGCATGCTGCCGGTGCGGTTGATGTCGTGCACCCGGGAATATTTTTTCAATACCGCATCGACGCCTTCGAACGTGCCCCACTTGTAGCCCTCGGTTGGCGTATCCCTGATTATCTTTAGGTTGAAGGCGGAGGAGGGCGTCGAAAATCCGATAGCAACGGTGCCCTTGAAACCCGGGGACGATTCGAACACCTCACCGGTGGAGGTAACTTCGTTTCGCAACTCGTTCATTACCGCCACTTTGCCGAAGTGGTTGTAGCCGATGGTTGTATAGTGCAACCCGATGGGTCTGTCCGGCATAATGGTGTGCAGGAACTCGGCAAGCTCGTGGTAGTAGGAAGTGGTGACGTGGAAGTTGGCCAGAGTTGAGCTGAAAAGATTGTGTGCATCTGCATCGGTATGCAGTATGGCATCGACATAGATACCCGACTCATCATTGAGTAACGCAAAAATCAATGGCAAGTAGGCGCCGTTATCCAGGACCATCCTGCCCACCACATAGACACCGCGGTTGCGGTAGAATCCTGCGTTGAACAATTCGACCCTGTCGATTTGCACGTCTTTGCCGTAAACATTATCCGTAATTCCATTGGCCCTGCGCATGCTCAGCGCGGCGTCGGCTTCGAGGTCCCTGAACGCCACCTTGAAAGCGGGGATGGACAGCATGGCTGCCACGTCGCCTGCTTCGAGTCGGCCGCCGATCCGGAATGTCCTGACGATGGCCTCGGACTCCAGGGTGCCGGTCTCGATAGAGCGGCCGAATGAGTAAGCCACCGGCTTCCACTCCCCGCGCAGGATGGTCCTGCGTACTGAATGGATGTAGGCGAGGGCAAGGTCAGCCTCGTATCGGTCCTGGATCAAATCCCAGTACCTGGTTTCAAGCTTGTCCCAGAGGTCTTGGTCTTCGGCATTGAACGGGAGCGATTTTTTCAGCTGCTCCCCCAGGTTGCGCATGCTGATGCTATACATGGACAATCGTTTCCTGCTGATTGACACGGACAAACCGGGATTGCGCTGTTCGAAAGCCAGCTTGGCAACGGCGGCCACCGAGCAGAACCCGGCATAGTAGTAATCGAACTCGCTGAGAATCCACCTTGCGGATATGTCGTAGGCTTCCGACTCGTGTCTTGTATTCGCTATCGCGTTTACATGCGCAACGCTCCGCTCATCGTTTGACATGATATGACCTTTCGATGTCCTCTCTGGTCAGCACACCGTAGACCCGTTGCAGTCCATGGCCTTTGGCGCCGGTTATGTACAGGGCTTCCTTGCCGCTTTTGTTGAGCAACTCCAACGCATCCTGCAGGCTGGCCAATACGTTGGTCCGGGACACGTCTTTGCGCGTTGCCGGGATCTCCAGAAGATCGATAGCACGATCATCCTGATTATCACTGATATACCGATCCAGATCCGCCGCCAACAGCAGGGCCGCTACATCATCTCCGTCGCTAACCAGCACCCAGTGGGGTGATTGCTGAAGCAATGTGGCCGCATCGGCCTGACTGATGTTTGCCGGGGCGTGAGCGAACTTTCTGTCCATGACACGGACGATGCCGATGCGCCGCAGGGTCTGGGATACGGGGTCGTTGTGGTAGTCGAGACCCCGGGACTGGAGAACCAGTTGATAGATAGACGGGCAGCGGAACACAACCCGCGTCACCAGAACCGCGGAGATGACAGCAATCATGCCTGGCATGATGAGGTTCGGGTCGGCGGTCATTTCAAGCAGGGCGAGCAGGGCGGCCAGAGGAGCTTGCAGCGTCGCCGCCATCATGGCCCCCATGCCGAACAGGGCATACGACCCGCTAAAAATCCCGTCACCGAATGTAGCGGTGGCGAATGCTTCCAACAATCCTCCGGCAGCGGCACCGATCAGCAGGGTTGGCCCAATCAGACCGCCCGGTGAACCCAGGCCGATACAAGCGCTGGTGGCCAGCAGTTTGCCGACTACGATCATGGCCAGAGTCAGTAAAGCCAGTTCGCCGAGCAGGGTCGAGTTGAGCGTGTCATAACCGATGCCCATGACTTGCGGTACCGGCACGGCAATCAGTCCGACAAAAGTGCCTGCCAGCAGTAACCGCACCCAGATGTCCAGATTTCCGGAG
>CAXMTM010000027.1:0-3633 GCA_964196385.1 Arenicellales bacterium | reverse complement strand
GGGGATTGTTTGCGAGCCGAGAGGCAACTCCGTTAACTGTTGAGCCTTGACTGGGCCGGGGCGGTTAACGTCTCGTAGTATAACCGGAGCGGAACACGTTGGTCTAAAGTGCCGCGGCTATCCCGTGTTTCGCATACCCGCGGCGATGCCGTTTACAGTGATCAGCAGCGCGTCCTGGATGTGGCCGTTTTCCCCGTTTCGCATCCGAGCCAGCAGTTCCGCCTGTAGCAGATTAAGGGGATCGGTGTAGGGATTGCGTACACGGATGGATCGCTGCGTCACCGGCTCATGTTCCAGCGGGCTACCGTGTTCCGTCACTTTGAGCAGCGCGCTGTACACACGGGTGTATCTGCTGCGTAGTTCTTCACCATAGGCGCGGAGTTCCACCGGAACCAACCGCTTGTCGTATTGAGCGGCGACATTGACGTCCGTTTTGGCCAGCACCATCTCTATGGCGTCGAGGGTCGCCGCGAAAAACGGCCAGTCCCGGCGCATCCGATGCAGCACTGAGATGTCGTTATCGGAGATCACTCTTAACCCGTAACCCGTGCCCAACCAGGCTGGCAGCATCAAGCGCGTCTGGGTCCAGGCAAAAATCCAGGGGATTGCCCGCAAGTGAGCGATATCCCGACCCGGTTTGCGGCGAGCCGGCCGGCTGCCGATGTTGAGCTTGCCCAGTTCGGCTACCGGGGTGGCGACACTGAAATAGTCCAGAAACCCGGGGTCCTGATGGACCAGTTGCCGGTATGATTGCATGGACACCAAACACATCCGGTTCATGGCATCGCGCCACTCGTCTTTAGGGGCGGTCGGTGGCACCAGTGTTGTCTCCAGTACCGAGCTTACATACGTACTCAAAGTTTCATAGGCGATATCCGGCAGCCCGAATTTTGCCTGCACCACTTCGCCCTGTTCGGTAACGCGCAAGCGGCCGTCTACCGAAGCGGGCGGCAGGGAGCGGATGGCGTCCATGGCCGGTATGCCTCCTCTGGCCACGGTGCCGCCGCGCCCGTGAAACAAGGTCAACTCGATGCCCTTGTCTGCAGCTATGGCAGTGAGTTGTTCCTGGGCCTGATACAACCCCCAGGCGGCGGCGAACTGCCCGGCGTCCTTGGCGGAATCAGAGTAGCCGATCATTACTTCCTGCCGGTTTTGACTGTGCCGCCGGTACCAGTCGTGGTCGAACAGGGCAGCAATGGTTTCCGCCGCGCCGGACAAGTGCTCCACCCGTTCGAATAATGGCACCACACGCAGTGGTCGTCGTACGCCACATTCTCGCTGCAGCAATTCCACGGCAAGTACATCAGAGGGCTGCGACGCCATCGAGATGATGTACGCACCCAGGCAATCGGCGGGAATGTTGTCGATCATTTTGAATGTGTCCAGCACTTCATGCGCTTCGCCGGACGCAGCGAGATTCGCCGGAATCAACGGGCGGCATCCGTCCAGTTCGGCGATCAGGAACCGCTGGCGTGTCGCTTCGTCCCAGTCGCTATAAGTACCTATCCGCAGGTGTTCGGTAATGGCGTCGAGTGTTTCACTATGTCTGGACGCTTCCTGGCGCAGGTCCAGCCGCACCAGGCCGAGCCCGAAACAACTCAACCGTCGCAGAAGATCCAGCAGGCGCCCTTCGGCCAGTTCGCCCATGCCGCATTGGTGCAACGATTGATAGCAGTCCCATATCGGCTTGCGGATGTCGGTTATACATTCGATAACCGGTTCGTCGCCGAGGGGCCAGTCGTTCAGTTCGGCTTCGAGCCGGCGGCGTGTGGCGGCAAGGCGTTCTCCAAGCAGTGCCATGATCTTGCGGTAGGGTTCATGGGCGCCGCCGGCCTGATCACGCACCCGGTTGTTCGACCGGGACATGGACAACTCACGCTTGAGTTCGCTGACTTCCTGCCAATACAAGTCCGTTGCCAGCAACCGGGCCATCAAACACGCTTTATAGGTCACCTGCGGGGTAACATTGGGATTGCCGTCACGATCTCCGCCGATCCAGGAGTCGATGCGCAGGGGCGCTGCGTCCGGCTCCAACCTTTTCCCGGTATGCTGCAGCATTGCGTCATCGAGTTCACGCAGCATATCGGGGAGGACCTTCCATATCGACTGCTCAATCACCGCCAGACCGGAGCGGACTTCGTCCAAAGGTGTCGGGCGAATCCGCCGTATTTCATCGGTCTCCCATACGGCCAGTACCTCGCGCCGCAACCCGGCCATAACGGCGTCAAGTTCCCTACTGGTGATATCCGGAGTATTTTTCTGCTGGAGCAAGTTGGCAATGCGGTGGAACTTCTGCGTCATGGTGCGACGGGTGATCTCTGTCGGGTGTGCGGTCAACACCAGATTGATGTTCATCCGGCCCACCACTTCCGCTATGGATTGCCTAGTCAGGCCCCGCTTGAGCAGGCCGGTGAGTACACCGGAAAATACTCCGCCCCTCACTGCGCGGTTGGAGCGGGCCTGGTGGTATTGTTCGGCGATGTTGGCGAGGGACAGAAAATGGCTGAAAGCCCTGGCCAAATGGAAAATCTGGTCCACTGAAAGTTCGGCCAGCAGAGTGGACAATGTCTTGCCGTCGTATTCGTTGCCGAGGCGCGAGGACTTGGCAATGGCACGGACACGCTCCACCAGGTCAAACAAATCCTGCCCCTCCTGGTTGATCAGTGTTTCACCGAGTATGTTGCCCAGCAGGCGCACGTCGTCACGAATCGGGGTCTCATCCTGAGAAATCCCGATCGGGGGCAGCGTGGCGGTGTTATATTTTGATAACGACAAAGCGACCTCGACAGTGTTGCGTGCAATCTCAATTGTGCCGCCAATACCGGGCGCAGGCAATTCGTTTCGATAATCTGTGTTGCTGCGACCCCTGCATGATACGGATTGCCGATATTAACGAGTATTGCGGGCGTTATGAACGCCAAATTCAGATACGTTGACAATGGCCGGCGATGGTTTTGAGACCTTGCAAAGTTTACGCAAAACAACAACATTGAGTAAAATACGCGCCCAATTCGAAGGGCGTTTACCTGTCGTTGGCGTACTCGGTTCCGGCAGCGAAGCCTGGGCCGGGAAGGCTTCGAGGTTGGGGGCCATGCTTGCCGATATGGGTGTGCACCTGCTCACCGGGGGAGGGGGTGGTGTGATGGAAAGTGTCAGCCGGGCTTTCTTCAATACTCCCCACCGCAAGGGTCTGGTCATCGGCATTATTCCCGCGCAAAAGCATACTGAAACCGGCGAACATGCCGGACCGAAGACGGGTTATCCGAATCCTTACGTCGAGGTGCCCATTTATACTCATCTGCATAAAAGCGGCGAAAAAGGCAGCGACGACCTGTCCCGTAACCATATCAATATTTTGAGTTCGAACTTGTTGATCGCTCTGCCCGGCGGGTCGGGCACATCAAGCGAGGTGCGCCTGGCCGTGGAAACATACCACCGCCCCCTGATCGCATATCTGGACAACCGGTCTCAAATTCCGGACATTCCCGACCATCTGCGGGTCGAATCCGACTTCGGGAAAGTGACGGAATTTGTCCGTGTCATGTTGGAGAGTATCGGAGGCAACACTGCGCAATAGTTGCAGAACGGAATAGGGATATTTCCCCGCTTCAGTCTTGCCCTTAAGGATAAACG
>CAXMTM010000026.1:0-10074 GCA_964196385.1 Arenicellales bacterium | reverse complement strand
TGCGGTGCACTGGCTGGAGACAGGTTGCCCTGGAACCCGCCCATCGGCGTGCGGGCGGCGCCGACGATGACGATATCTTCTTTATTCATAATCCGGATTAAGTCATTTTGTCTGGTTGAACAGTTCCCTGCCGATCAGCATTCTTCTTATTTCACTGGTACCGGCGCCAATTTCGTAGAGCTTGGCGTCGCGCAACAGTCGACCGGTTGCGTAGTCGTTGATGTAGCCGTTGCCGCCCAGGGCCTGGATGGACTGCAGAGCCATCCAAGTGGCTTTTTCCGCAGCGTACAGGATCGCCCCCGCCGCATCCTTGCGCGCGGTTTCGCCGCGGTCGCAAGCGGCTGCAACGGCATAAACATACGCCCGGCTGGCGTTCATGGTGGTGTACATGTCCGCCAGTTTGCCCTGCATCAACTGAAATTCTCCGATGGGCTGGCCGAACTGTTTTCTTTCGTGAACATAAGGCATCACGATGTCCATGCACGCTTGCATTATCCCGATCGGGCCCGCTGCCAGTATGGTTCGCTCGTAGTCCAGGCCACTCATCAATACCTGCACCCCGCGGTTCTCCCCGGCCATGACGTTTTCTACGGGAATTTCGCAGTTTTCGAATACCAGTTCACAGGTGTTGGAACCGCGCATACCCAGTTTGTCCAGTTTTTGCGCCGTGGCAAAGCCGGTAAATTCCCGTTCGACGATGAATGCGGTGATGCCGTGCGCACCCGCTTCCGGATCAGTTTTGGCATACACCACGATGGTATCCGCGTCAGGTCCGTTGGTGATCCACATCTTGGTTCCGTTGAGCACATAACCGTCATTTTTTCTTTCCGCTCTTAAACGCATACTGACCACGTCCGACCCGGAACCCGGTTCGCTCATGGCCAGTGCACCGACATGTTCTCCGCTGATGAGCGCGGGCAGATATTTGCGCTTCTGTTCCTCGCTGCCGTTGCGGCGAATCTGGTTCACGCACAGATTCGAGTGTGCACCATAGGACAGGCCCACAGACGCGGAAGCGCGGCTGATTTCTTCCATGGCAACGACGTGTTCCAGGTAGCCCATCCCGGCGCCACCATATTCTTCTTCCACCGTAATGCCAAGAACGCCCAGATCACCCATCTTGCGCCACAGATCCTGGGGGAATTCGTTATTGCGATCGATGTCGGCGGCGTGGGGCGCAATTTCCGCCTGGGCAAATCCGTGCACGGATTCGCGCAACATGTCCGCGGTATCACCGAGATTGAAGTTGAGTCCGGGAAGCGGGCTAGCTGGATCGTTCATAATTTTAAAATAAGGGCCACGGATTCAGTGGCGTCGGGTTCGTGTATCGGGGCTGTCGGCCATGCACATCAAGGTCTGCAGCAAGGTGGCACAGAGTTTCTCGCCATCATCTTTGACCACCGAAACATCCGCCCGTGAAATGACCAGGGTGCGCCCGGGTTTGATAACGTGCCCGCGTGCAATCAATACGTCTCCATCGGCCGGCGACAGGAGATTGAGTTTGTACTCCACCGTCAATACGCTCGAATTTACGGGCATCAGGGAATACCCGGCATAACCGGCGGCGGAGTCAGCGATGGTGCCGATGACGCCGCCATGGAAGTAGCCGTGCTGCTGCGACAACTCCGGTGCAAATTCGACCCGTATTTCACAATAGCCCGGGGTGACATCATGTAAGATTGCGCCGAGGTGGGACATGATACCCTGGCGTAAAAAACTGGACTTGACGCGCTCGGCATAACCCGGGTCTTTGGCCTCGAATTTCACCACCCGTTCAGTCCTGCACTGCTTCCAGTTTTTGACGGCATTGTGCCTCTATCTGGTCCAGTTCATTCAGAGTCAGTTCCAGGTCCTGTTTTTGCTGCAGCAGGGTGCGCCTTTGATCGGCCAACCGTTTCAGCATGTACTGGAGTTGGCCGGTTTCTCCCGGTCCCGTATCGTACATATCGATGATGCCGGCGATTTCTTCCAGCGAGAAGCCGAGACGTTTTCCGCGCAGCACCAGGCGCAAGCGGACCCAGTCGCGCTGGCCGTATATCCGCTTCAAGCCCTCTCTGGCGGGGCTGAGCAGTCCCTTGTCCTCGTAGAACCGGATGGTGCGCGTGGTGACCTGGAACTGGCGCGCCAGATCGCCTATTGAATAGGTTTGTGCTCCCGGTTCCGGCGCCAGTGCCGGTATTTCCAGATAAGGGGCTTGCGAGTTGATATTTAACGTGTTCACCATTGCGACGCATACCTTGACGTTTACGTAAACGTAATACAAAATGACTTTAATTTCCAGAACATTCGCGCTAAACACATCACCCATGTCCGCCATTGTCGAAAACGTGACAGCAATTCAGCCGGATAATCGTGTTCCGGTTCGTTTCGTTACTGCTGCCAGCCTGTTCGATGGTCACGACGCGTCCATCAATATCATGCGCAGGATCCTGCAGGGAGCCGGCGTGGAAGTGATCCATCTTGGACACAACCGGTCGGTGGAGGAAATAGTTACGGCGGCACTGCAGGAGGACGTACAGGGCATCGCCGTCAGTTCCTACCAGGGCGGGCATGTGGAATATTTCAAATACATGGTGGACATGCTGCGCCAGCGTGGTGGTGGTCACATTCAAGTATTTGGCGGCGGTGGCGGGGTGATCGTTCCCGATGAGATTCAGGAACTGCACGATTACGGGGTGGCTCGAATTTATTCCCCGGAAGATGGGCATTCGCTGGGGTTGAAAGGCATGATCGATGACATGCTGTCCACAACCCAATTCGATCCGAGTGTCGAATCCCCGGCCCGGCTCGAGGATATTCCCGGTGACGACCGGGTGACCCTGGCCAGGACGATCACGGCACTGGAAAACAGGACGTTAAACGAGCAGCAACGCGACGAACTGGATCGAATGCATGACGGTTCGACCAACATCGTGCCCGTATTGGGAATTACCGGCACCGGCGGCGCGGGAAAATCCTCCCTGACGGACGAAGTGATCCGGCGCTTCAACATGGATGCGGACCACCAACTAAATATCGCGGTGTTGGCCATCGACCCTACACGGCGTAAAACCGGTGGTGCGTTGCTGGGTGACCGCATTCGTATGAATGCCATTGGGCACGCCAACGTTTTTATGCGTTCACTGGCAACACGGGATACGGCGAGCGAGGTTCCGGCCGCGCTGGATGACATCATCAAGGCGACCAGGCTGGCCGGAGTCGATCTCATCATTATCGAAACACCGGGCATCGGCCAGGGCGATGCCGGGATCGTGCCTTATGTGGATGTTTCCATGTACGTCATGACCCCGGAATTTGGCGCCGCCAGTCAGCTCGAGAAAATCGACATGCTCGATTTTGCCGATGTCATAGCGATCAACAAATTTGATCGCCGCGGAGGCGTCGACGCCCTGCGCGATGTATGTAAACAGGTGCAACGCAACCGGGGCGAGTTCAGCGTTTCGCCGCAGACCATGCCGGTGTTCGGCACCATAGCTTCCCGCTTCAACGATGACGGTGTTACCGCCCTCTATCAGGTGTTGCGGCAAGCGCTCCACCACAAAGGCTTGCGCGAATTCGACACTCGCCTGAGCCGGGTCGAGGTACGGTATTCTTCCGACGAGACGGTTATCGTACCGCCGCAAAGACAGCGTTATCTGGCGGAAATCGCGGATACGGTGCGCAGCTACCATAGCGATGTGGCCCGGCAATCCCGTATCGCCAGGGAAAGGCAGCAACTGGAGGTGGCCAGAACGCTGCTCGGCGAAAACGGTGGCCAGTTGGAGCGGATCGATGAACTGATCAGCGAGCGCGAGCGACAACTCGATCCGCGTTGCCGCATACTGCTGGACATGTGGCCGGAGACCATAGCGAGATATGCCCAGGACGAGTATGTGGTCAGGATCCGTGACCGGGAGATCCGTACCCCGCTCAGGCACCCGACGCTTTCGGGCCTGCACATTCCAAAAGTCTGCCTGCCAAAATACCAGGACCACGGCGATCTGTTGACCTGGTTGTGCAGGGAAAACGTGCCGGGAAGCTTTCCTTATACGGCGGGGGTGTTTGCCTTCAAACGCGAGGGCGAAGATCCGACCAGGATGTTTGCCGGTGAAGGCGATGCGTTCCGGACCAACCTGCGGTTCAAGGCGTTGTCCGAACACTCGGCGGCGAAGAGGTTGTCCACTGCGTTCGACTCGGTGACATTGTACGGGTGGAACCCGGACCCGCGGCCCGATATCTACGGCAAGGTCGGTAATTCGGGGGTTTCCATCGCCACCCTGGACGATATGAAAGTCCTGTATGACGGGTTCGACCTGTGCGATCCCAAAACATCGGTATCCATGACCATTAACGGACCGGCGCCAACCATACTCGCCATGTTCCTGAACACCGCCATCGATCAGCAGATCGAAAAGTTTCGGCAGGACAATGGGCGTGAGCCTACCGACGAGGAGATCATGAAGATCACGGAGTGGGCGTTGCGCAACGCCCGCGGCACGGTGCAGGCGGATATCCTGAAGGAAGACCAGGGCCAGAATACGTGTATATTTTCTACGGATTTCTCGCTCAAGATCATGGGCGACATCCAGGAATATTTCGTGCAAAATCGGGTGCGGAATTTTTACTCGGTATCCATATCCGGATATCACATCGCCGAGGCGGGCGCGAACCCGATCTCGCAACTGGCCTTTACGCTGGCTAACGGTTTTACTTATGTCGAAGCGTATCTGGCGCGGGGTATGCACATCGACGATTTTGCGCCGAACCTGTCGTATTTCTTCTCCAACGGCATGGATCCGGAATACTGCGTGATGGGGCGCGTGGCCAGGCGGATCTGGGCCACCGCCATGCGCGACAGGTACGGGGCGAACGAACGCTCGCAAAAACTTAAATATCACGTGCAAACCTCGGGACGTTCGCTGCACGCGCAGGAGATGGCGTTCAATGACATTCGTACCACACTGCAGGCCCTGATCGCGGTCTACGATAACTGCAACAGCTTGCACACCAATGCTTACAACGAGGCGGTGACGACCCCCACCGGGGAGTCGGTGCGCCGGGCTGTGGCGATACAACTGATCATCAACCGGGAATGGGGCCTGGCCAGGAATGAAAACCCTAACCAGGGTTCATTTATCGTCGAGGAATTGACCGATCTGGTGGAGGAGGCGGTGTTGGCGGAGTTCGGGCGGATCTCGGAACGGGGCGGCGTGTTGGGTGCGATGGAGCGGGGCTATCAGCGTGGCAAGATACAGGACGAGTCGCTGTACTACGAGAGCAGGAAGCATGACGGCTCCTATCCCATAGTCGGGGTCAACACGTTTCTGGATCCGGACCCCGGCACAGAGGCAGCCCACGTCGAGCTCGCCCGTTCCACCGAGCAGGAAAAGCAAAGCCAGTTGCACCGGCTGGACATTTTCCAGCAGAACCACCGGCAACAATCTGCGCTCGAACTGGAACAGCTCAAACGAGCCGCAACCGCCAACGAGAACATTTTCAGCCAGTTGATGCATGCGGTGAAATATTGTTCGCTGGGACAGATTACACAGGCCCTGTTTGAAGTCGGGGGCCAATACCGAAGGAGCATGTGAGGCTCGGTTTATGAGTGAGCTGGGTACACTTGAAGATCTCCCCGCGGCCTACCGGACGGAACTGACCGATTGTAATCTGGTACCGCTGTGGCCGGGTTTGCGCGATGTGTTGCCCTATGGCCGGCCTGCCAGGAATACCCAGCCGACACTGTGGGATTATGCAGATATCCGCCCCCGGCTTCTGCGCGCCGGTGAACTGACGCCGATCGAAAAAGCCGAGCGGCGTGTGCTGGTTCTGGCCAACCCCGGGCTCGGCCTCGACACCATGCGTGCGACACCGACCATTTACGTTGGCATGCAACTGATCCTGCCCGGAGAAACCGCACCCAATCACCGCCACACACCCAGTGCCGTGAGGTTCGTGGTGGAAGGCAGCGGCGCGTTTACGCTGGTGAACGGTGAAAAATGCCCCATGGAAAAAGGTGATCTGATCCTGACCCCCACGGGTCTGTGGCACGAGCATGGTCACCAGGGGTCCGGCCCGGTGGTGTGGCTGGATGCGCTGGATCTGCCACTGATCTACGCCATCGAGGCCTCCTACGCCATAGAGGGCCCGAAACACGAAAGCAAGGTCGAACCCGATGCCTCGCAAACCCGCTATCGCCGGGGTGGGTTGATCCCCTATACATCTCTCGATATTCGTTCCAGTCCATACCCCTTGCTGCGCTACCCCTGGCCGGAAGTCAAGGCGGCGCTTCTCGCGCTGGCCAGAGACACGGGTTCCGGTGAGCCGGTACAACTTGCTTACGTCAATCCCGAAACCGGGATGGAATGTCTGCCGACGCTGGGGTTCTCGGCCATCATGCTGCGTCCCGCAGAAGTGCTGCAACCAAAGCGGCGATCCGCTTCCGCGGTGTTCCATGTGGTAGAAGGCGGGGGCCGGGTACGGGTGGACGATGTGGACATGGCGTGGCGTGAAGCGGATACTTTTGCGGTGCCAACCCATGCGGTCGTAATACTGATTAATTCTTCCCCACGGCAGCCCGCTTTTTTATTCATGGTCGACGACGCACCATTACAGCGCAGGCTGGGGATTTACGAAATATTCAGTGAAGTGGAGAACAATGGATAATCGAACGTATACATTCGATCCCCCTGCGGTGGTGAGTGTTCCGGTACAGGGCGCATCATCTGAATATCCGGTGAGGCGGATATTCTGTGTGGGCAGGAACTACGCGGCGCACGCACGGGAAATGGGTGCGGAGGTCGATCGCACGGCCCCCTGGTATTTCAACAAGGCGCGGGAAGCGGTAGTCCTGTCCGGTGCAACTATAGCTTATCCTCCCGGCACTCATAACCTGCACCACGAGATGGAGATGGTGGTCGCTCTGGGTGCCGGCGCATTTCAGGTCGAGGCCAAAAATGCGCTCGATGCCGTGTTCGGTTACGCTTGTGGCGTGGACCTGACGCGGCGGGATCTGCAGACCACGGCCAAGGAGAAACGCTTGCCCTGGGATTTCGGCAAGGACTTTGAAAACGCGGCGGTGATTTCAGCCATTGCGCCTGTTGCGCAGTGCGGCCATCCCGCGTCCGGAACCATAGAACTGGCCGTAAACGGTGACACCAGACAGAGCGGTGACTTGTCCCAGATGATATGGCCGGTAGCGGAGCTGATTGCCTTCCTGTCGGGCTACTACCATCTCCAGGCCGGGGATATGATCTACACCGGGACGCCGGAAGGCGTCGGCCCGGTGAATCCCGGAGACCGCCTGAGCGGTTTTATCGAAGCAGTCGGTGAACTGGATTTGTTGATAGAGAAGTAGGGTGAACCAAAATCAACGGGTCATCGTGGCCGGCGGCGGCATTGGTGGTCTCGCCGTTACGCTGGCGCTGGCCGGTAAAGACTTCTCGGTAACGGTGCTCGAACAGTCAGAGCGGCTCGGGGAAATCGGCGCCGGTATTCAGATCGGTCCCAATGCTTTTCACGCCCTGGATTACCTCGGCGTCGGAGAGGCCGCGCGAAGGTGCGCCGTTTTCATCGACCGGCTGGTCATGATGGATAGCCTGAGTGGTGAGCAGGTGGCGAATATTCCGGTCGACGAACCGTTCCGGAAATTCTTCGGCAATCCCTATGCGGTCATTCACCGCAGCGATCTGCACGGCGTTCTCCTCGATGCTTGTAATAAACATGAGAACGTGACCCTGCAGACCAGCCGGTGTGTGACGGGTTACGAGCAGGCAAACGGCCGCGTCACGGCGAGGATCGCTGATGGGGAGGTGCTTGAGGCTGATGCGCTGATAGGCGCCGACGGCCTCAATTCAGTAGTCCGTCAACAAATGGTCGGTGATGGATCTCCCCGGGTGTCCGGTCATGTGGCTTACCGGGCCCTGATGCCGTTCGATAAAATGCCCGCGGACCTGCGCTGGAATGCGGCGACACTGTGGGCCGGCCCCAAAACCCATATCGTGCACTATCCGCTCAAAGGCTGGCAGGTGTTCAATATCGTTTGTGTATTTCACGACAACTCCCGCACCGAACCCGCGGCCAACGAGCCTGGGTCCCGGGACGAGGTCATGGATCGATTCTCCCATGTGTGCGCCAAACCACGATCCATACTGGAGGCGCTGCATGAATGGCGCTACTGGGTGTTGTGTGACCGCGAACCCATGGAAAACTGGGTGGATGGCCGCGTGGCGCTGCTTGGCGACGCCGCGCACCCGATGATGCAGTACTTTGCCCAGGGGGCCTGCCAGGCCATGGAGGACGCCGTGTGTCTGGCCCACAAGATCGGCTGCCGTGATGGAGATATAGAGCAGGGATTGCGCGATTACCAGGCTGAGCGAGTGATCCGCACGGCCCGGGTGCAGATATCCTCACGGTTGATCGGTGATTATCTGTACCATGCCGACGGGGTTACCCGCCTGGTGCGCAACGCGGTGTACGGCAAGCGAGAGCCCGAAGAATGGTACCGGAGCCTGCAATGGTTGTACGGGGGCACGGGACTGGACAGTACCGTTTGAACCGGGCGCCGGGATGAGGTGCTACCCGGTGAGAATTGTGGGCCGGTTCAATCTCCGCTGTCTGTTATTGGATCTCCCGGAATGAACAGCATGGTATTGAAAACATCGCCCACGCGCCAGGTCAGTGCCAGTTTGCCTGCCAGATAACTGAATTTGAAGGCGTTTTCGAGAGCTGTAAGAAAGTGCTGCTCCACCTCCATCACCTCCGCCTGACAGGCCATCCGGGTGCCCGCAATGGGGCCCACGACGAGATCTCCCGGCATTTGACCGGCCTTGACCTGCCCAAAATATCTGTTGCAGCCACTGTGGCCCATGAATTGTCCTTGCCGGTAGGTCAAGGTGATTTCGGGCGATTCAGGGGCTGCCTCGCCCCGGGCAAACCGCGACAGAATCCATTCCCGGTTGCCGATATCGGCCGGGGTCAATGCACCGGACACTCGCACGGGCGATTCCGTCAGGCCCCGGGCCCCGATGGTCCAGCTTCTGATGACAATGCGGGATGGGCAGCAGGCCGCGTCGCCCGGCCCCTGCTGCACCAGGTCCAGTTCGATTTTGCCGTCGTCGATGCGCCCCGATCGAATTTGCACCCGGTCGCCGATTGGCGCCGTGGCAAGATTGACGATATCTGAATCCGCACGGCCCATGACGGCGAGAAACAGATAAGTGCCGGAACCCCCTGAGCTTTGCCACAGAATAACCACAGCCTCGTCGACACCGTCATCGTTGACATCGCCCGTCAACTGGAAATCTTCGACCAGCCCTACCCGGGGGCGCGACGCGCCCCCGGCAACGAACGGCTCGCCTTGCCACAGCTTGTTCTGTAGCCGAACGGGGTGGTCCTCGATGCCCCGGTAAACCGCGTTCGCCAGTTCCATGGCGGTGGGAACCGTTATCTGTGCACCCACGGTAAGCGGCGAGTTCATGCAAATTGTGGCGCTCGACAGGGTGAGCGCAGTCATAGTTATACGTAACACTGAATCCGCCTGTTACATATATGTCGTTGAGGCGTTTATTTCACGCATTTGTCATATATCTGTTGTACGCTTTCCTTTACGACAAACTGCTTGCCATCCATCAGTACCAGTGAAGGCCCGCTCTTGTTAGCCGGGTCAGTGGTCTTAAGGCGGGGTTTGATGGCGGACACTTCGGCCATGTTGATCAGAATCGGGTCAATGGTTGCAGGTTTGGTCAAAGTGTTGACCATTGACAGCAGGCAAAATGTGGTGAGCATGGGTGAACCTCCGGGTGTTAGATCGAAAACATGGCATCCAGATCGTGCCGTGAATACGCCCTGAACGCGAGCATCGATTCAGTCCTGGTTATGCCATCGATCTGTTTGAGTTGGTTGGTGACCAGGTCGGACAGTTCGTCATTGGACTGCACGCGAACGATTGCGATGAGATCGTAATTACCGCTCACGGAATACACCTCGGAGATACTGTTGTTGTCGGCCAGTTGCTCCGCGACATCGTTGATTCGTGTTCTTTCCGCATTGATCAGAATTATGGATGTAACCATCTCGGACTCCCAAAAAAGTAAAAGG
>CAXMTM010000025.1:0-3758 GCA_964196385.1 Arenicellales bacterium | reverse complement strand
CGTCCTCATGATGACGCCGATGACCACATTGGCGGAGAAAGCACCCGGTTACGAGAACTACAAGGAAGGCTATAAAGGCTATCTTGGTGACGGCATCCTCACGGAGGGTGAGAGCGAGACGGCAGAACTGGCCAGGGCGGTGCAGAATCCGGTCGCCGACCTGATCAGTGTGCCCTTCCAGTACAACACAAACTTCAATTTCGGGCCGCGGGAGCGGACACAGAACGTACTGAACATTCAGCCCGTCATTCCCGTCGACCTGAACGAAGACTGGCTAATGATCACCCGGACGATCATTCCAGTGGTCTCACAGCCGTCGTTGGTTCCCGGGGATGACGGCCGCAAGAACGGTCTGGGTGATACCGTATTTTCGACGTTCTTCTCGCCCAAAGACCAGTCGCGCTGGCTCGGGGGGAGCTGGCTCTGGGGCGTGGGCCCGGCGCTATTGTTGCCCACTTCCACGGACGACCGCCTCGGCCCCGGTGAATGGGGTGCCGGCCCGTCAGTGGTGCTCCTGACCATGCCCGGCAACTGGGTGGTCGGTTCCCTGTTCAGCAATGTCTGGTCGTTCACGCACGATGATGACGACGACAAGGTAAACCTGTTTACCTGGCAACCCTTTGTGAATTACAACCTCAATGGTGGCTGGTACCTGACCACATCCCCGCTGATTACGGCCAACTGGGAAGCCGACAGCGACAACACCTGGACGGTGCCGGTCGGCGGTGGTGTCGGGCGCATTATGCGCTTTGGCAGGCAGCCTGTTAACCTGTCGCTGGCGGGCTTTTATAATGTCGAGAAACCCGACGACATCGGGCCGGAGTGGTCGGTTCGCTTTACGCTTCAGCTCCTGTTTCCCAGGGGCGGTTAACGGGGCTGACGTAACATAATTAATGACATCAACGACTGTTTACAGGGGAACAGCAGACATGAAGCGATTACACAGAATGTTAAGGTATTTTGCATGCGGATTAGTGCCCCTGGCGCTGACTCTGCCCATGACAAGTGTGCAAGCGGGGGGGCTCTGGCTCTACGAGCAGGGTACACCTGATGTGGGTACGGCAACGGCCGGAATGGCGGCACGTGCCGACGATGCGGCCACGGCCTTCGCCAACCCCGCGGGAATGACTCGACTCAAGGAGTCGCAGGCCATGGTCGGCATACAGCCGATCTACGGCGATATGAAGTTTGACACCGACACGTCCACCTTCGGCGGCGGGAACGGCGGCAATGCCGTGGGCTGGGTTCCGTCAGGCGGGTTGTTTTATGTGCACAGTCTTTCCAGTGACCTGAAGCTGGGTGCATCGGCGGGTTCCTACCTGGGTCTGGGCATCGATTTCGACGACGACTGGGCGGGCCGCTACTTTGTCACCAAGAATGAACTGATCACTGCCTTTGCCCAGGGCTCCGTGGGATACCGTGTCAATGACTGGTTATCGGTAGGAGCGGGTGCAGGGCTGATGTACGGCAAGCTGGAATACAGGGCAGCAGTCAATAACGTGCTCGATGCCCGTCCGGATGGCCGCTTGAAATTCGACGATACCGATACAGCTGGCATCTATAATTTCGGTCTGCTCATCGAACCCAGCGCCTGGACCCGTGTGGGTCTGACCTATATCTCGGAAGTCGACCTCGAATTCAGGGATCGCAACAAGATCACTGGCGCGGGCCCCTTGCTCGATGCCGCATTAGGCCTGTCCGGACTCCGCGGGAGTAGCAGCAAGCTGGACTTTACGCTGCCGAAACAGGTGATGCTGAGTATACATCATGACCTGAACGACAACCTCGCGATTATGGGCAACATTGGCTGGCAGAACTGGTCGGAGTTTGGCGAGTCCGGTTTGACGCTCGGTGGGCCGAATGAAAAGAACCTCGAAGTGGACGCCAATTTTGACGACACTTGGCATTATGCCCTGGGTGCGCGTTACCAGCTTGATCCCTTATGGTCGGTATCGACAGGGGTTGCCTACGATAGCTCGCCGGTATCCAAATCTGACCGCACGGTCGACATGTTGCTCGATCGGCAGGTTCGCTACGCCGTAGGCCTGCAGTATGAGTTAAGCAAGGACCTCACCCTCGGCGCGGCCTACGAGTACATGGATGCCGGTGATGCGCCGGTGAACCAGACCGGTGGGGCGCTCAATGGTGACATCAAGGGTGACCTGGATCGCGCCGACTTCCATTTCTTTGCCCTGCATGCAAACTGGAAATTCTGATTCCGGGGTGGCACCAAAGACAACCTGAATACATTCCAGGGGAGCAGCACAATCAACAAAAGAGATAGTCTTGCATCACTATTTAACTGTCCCCGTACAGTTCTGTGCGAATATGCCCGTTCGCGAGCTATTCGTCCGGGCTCGAATTTCCTGATGTATTGTTTGCTGGTGCTGTTGTTCGGCTTTTCACTTATGGGTTGCGCTGCTCTGCCCGAAGACTATCCACGCACCACCTCGACGGCATTTCAGGAGTACCTGGAGACGAGTGTGGGTCAGCTCTTTGAGGAGACGGCGGAGCAGCACCCGGGCGAGTCCGGGTTTGCCATCATTCGCCGCGGGCGTCAGGCCTTCACGTCCCGCATCGCGCTTACCGAACTGGCCGAGAAAAGCCTGGACGTGCAGTACTATATCTGGGAGGCGGATGCCACCGGACGTATCCTTGCCGATCGCCTTGTCCAGGCGGCTGACCGGGGGGTGCGGGTCCGTATCCTGGTCGATGACATCAACCTGGCGGGCCGCGATGCGCTGGTGGCCTCCATGGATGCCCATCCGAATATCGAGATCCGTATCTTCAATCCCTTTGCCAATCGCGACACGCACGTCTTCGATTTTCTCATCGATCTGAACCGGATCAATCACCGCATGCACAACAAGATTATGGTCATGGACAATGCCGTGGCGATCGTGGGCGGGCGTAACATCGGCAACCATTACTTTGGTGTTGCCACCGATGCCAATTTCCGCGATCTGGATATTGCCGCGGCGGGACCGGTGGTGCGGGATACCTCCAGGGTGTTTGATCATTTCTGGAATGGTGACTGGGCGGTACCGATTGCCGCACTGGTGAAGCGGCCCTACACCGAGACCGACCTGAAGGCGTTGCTGGAAACCGCGCACAAGCAGATTGCCGAAGACAAGTACCCCTATCCGCTGGATCAGGATGTCGACGATCTCAAGTCCGGGCTGGCTTCGATACGCGACCAGTTTATCTGGGCGCCGGGCCGGATTGTCTGGGACGACCCGGCCGCCATCAGGGAAGGTATCGCGGAAGGTTTCATGATCCAGGATTTATTCAGGAAGGCTGACACGCTGCAGAGTGAGATGCTCATAGAGTCGGCCTATTTTGTGACACAGGACAAGGCCTTTGAGGCTGTAAAAAAACTGACCGAGCGAGGTGTCAGGGTTCGGGTACTCACCAACTCGCTGGCATCAAACGACGTGGTGGCCGCTCACGCCGGTCACGCCAAGCGCCGCGACAAGCTCATAGCGAACGGGATGGAACTCTACGAGTTGCGCCCCGATGCCGGGGCGGTCAAGCAACGGGTCATCGCAGGTGAATCGAAGGCGGCACTCCACACCAAGGCAGTCGTATTCGATCGCGAATCGGTGTTTATCGGCAGCTTCAATCTTGACCCGCGCTCGGCCAGTATCAACACTGAAGCGGGTCTGTATGTCGAAAGTCCTGAACTGGCCGAGCAGGTGGCTGCCTATATGGACGAGGGTGTGCAGCCGCAGAACAGTTACCGGGTGCTGCTCGATGAG
>CAXMTM010000024.1:0-7816 GCA_964196385.1 Arenicellales bacterium | reverse complement strand
AAGCTGATGCCAATTCGAATACTCTCTAGGAGACCGAGGCTCCGGAGGGCATTCAGTGGTTTCAGCGGATAGTCGAAGAACTTGTCGTCGTACAAGATGCGGGAGAGCCGGGGGCGGACCAGGAAGTCGTCCGGCATCATCCGGTCCCACCAGTCCCGCACCATCTTGACCTTGCTGAAAAAGCGGTGGCCCCCGATGTCGAAGCGGAAGCCCTTGTACTCGACGGTCCGCGATATGCCGCCCACCTGGTGGTCGGCCTCGAGCACGACTGCGGAGTGGCCCTGTTCCAAAAGTTCATGAGCCGCGGTGAGTCCAGCGGGTCCGGCGCCGATGATTACGCATCGTTGGGCGTCGGCGGATTTGTCCGCTTTCTCGTTCGAACCAGCGTCTTGCGTCAACAAGATGTGTGCTCTCGACTACTGTTCACTTTGTTATCCCGGACGAGTGGTGTGCAGCGGAGGTTCCCAGAGAAGCCAGTGCTGTTCTGCCGCCTGACGACATTCTACCTTCCTTTACACTTCGGTGACGAACCCGGGATAATCGTTACAGGCAAATTGAGAATTCAATCCTCATGAAAATTGGCATTATCGGATGTGGCCGGATCGCACAGCTTCGCCATCTTCCGATCCTGGGCAGAGCGAAGAACGTTAACATTGCAGCACTCGCGGATACCGGCCCTGCTCCGATGCAGGTTCAATGGCAAAAAACAGGGGAAACCAGAAGTCGAGCATCAATCGATTAATACAGGAAAATGGTGCCATCCCATCCTCGACCGCTGCACTTTCCCTGCTGAATGTGAGTAACGCACGCTTCACAGTGCCCGCGAAAGCCGGCAACAGTTGATCGGCTAACTGAGAGCTGAAGGCGCGGCGAAGAATCGCACGATAGTGCTGGTGCTCCAAAATGACGCATGTAGCGCAACAAGCCGCCCGGAACATACTTTGAGAATGGAAGCGGCGGGGTCGCGAGGCTCCCCTCGTGTTCACGCAGGAGTGCGAGGCCTCGCTCAAGGCCGACCATGCATACTGTGGGATGCAGGAAATTACTTGTTTTGAAAATGGGCCCGTGCTTGCTTGCCAGGTTCAGATAAAAACGATCGTTGGTCCAATTGTTGGGGAAAATCCCCAGAGACCCCGGTGGGAAGGCCGTCGAAAACCGCCCATCCAATGCGGCTCGCAACGGACGCCACACGGCCAGGAGAATGACGAAGATTTCGAGTAAACGAACCATGTTCAGAGGATAGTATGAATTAACGTCATTTTCTCCAGAATCCGCAAGTATTCAACAACCCTGGCGAAGCCAGGCAAGGACGCCCAGCGGAACAGAAAGGCCACAGCCCATAATGGAGGGGAGTCAGGACCAACAGTCAAGGTATACGGAAATATACGGTGTTCATGTAATTGCCTGAACGACAGTCACTGTAAAGCTTGAATGGTTTCATTTTCCTTTACCTTTGGCCATGGAAACGGCTGCGGCCTTGGTGTACCGAGCAACACGCAGCGCGTCCTCGAATCCAGGACTGAACGGACGGGAGGTTCCCAAGGTCTCGAAAAACGCCTCGAGTGAAGCACTCACCGAGTAACGCAACATCGACCGGCTACGGAAAAACCCACGGTATGCTAATGCGGCGCGCTCGGCCGCGAACCGGGCCAGTCGGCCGGACAACGAAGGATTGCGCTCAACCCAGGCCAGAAAATTGGGATCCCGCAACTGCAATGTGGCTTTCTCGCCCTTGATCATGACGCTCTCCTGATTGCGGGCACCGTAGGCGAGGTTACAATCCACAATGAGTCCGTCGGGGAAACGGAGCGTCATGTCGATTCGCTCGTCGAGCACTCCTTTACCCGACCGCCGCGCCTGGATTTCGACCGGTTGTTGACCAAACGTGACCAACACCAGGTCCAGAACCTGGCTCCCAAGATCATAGAGTGCCCCACCCTCGCCTGTCTGGGCTCGATGATTGCTGACCTTCGACCATTTTTGCACATTCACGTTAAGCACAAAACGGGCGCATTTTATCCGACCCAGGGAACCGTCCGCGACGTGTTGACCCAGGCTCCGATACGGCGGCCAAAAACGGCGGTTGAAATTAATCATCAGTTTTTGCCAGGCCGGGTCCTCAGTGTCGATCTGCTCCAGTTCATCCGACAGCAGGAAGGGCTTTTCCATGAAGACAGGCAAGTCCCGGCGGCTGATCGCATGCCAGATTTCCAGGTGTTTCGACGGTGGTGCAGCGACAAGTACTGCGTGCAACGGTTCGTTTTCCAGCAATTGGCGGTAGTCGGCGTAGGTTCGCGTCCCAGCAAACGCCCTGGTAGCAGCTGTCCGCGAGCCTTCGAGCGGATCAGCGACACAGATTTCGAACTGCCGCCCCATTTGTCGTAAGGCCGGTACGTAGTAATTCTGCGCGAGACGACCGAAACCCACGATGCCGATCTGCAGTGGCTGGACAGTTGCGACCGCTCCAGAGGCAGTTGATTCAAGAGTTTTTTCTTTCATTCCACAATCCACAGAGACTGGGTGGTCATTGGCGCACTAATTCCATCAGCGCCCTGCTGAATAGGTCTCCTGACGATGAGTCAAGGCGTTTCAACCCGGTTGAGCAAATGCCGCACAAAATCCGGAAAGTGCGTGTTATGACTCAGCGGAGGAAGTTGATCGGCGCTGCCATTTTGATCCAGCAGGACGGCGAATCCGTTCGTGGCGTGCTCGCCTGTACGACCCGTCTCCGGTTCGGCGACCAACTCACCGAGTTCGTCGGAGTAGATCCGGGTCGCGCGGTGCCGATGCGCCCAGCGAATGATCAAGTCGGGCATCAATTCGCACCGCGCGCCGGGAAGGACCTCATCAGTCTGCAACACATCTTTGACTATCGGTTCATCCGTGCCGCATTCCTTTAGCGCCAGGAAGTTATTCACGACCCAGTCTTTGTACATTCGATGTTCATCAGAGCCCTCAACGAGGGCCCCATCACGTTCGCGGCCAAGCAGATTGAAACGCACGAAGCTGTGAACATCCGACCGCAGAGCGATCCCCTGGGTCTGGGACCAGTCTACGCCGCCGGTCACTTCTCGATCGACAACCCAGTCCCGCACCCCGACCGGCACGGCGCGGGCCACGGCGTATTGCAACTTCGCCGGAATCGACTCACGCAACTTTCGAATCAAGCCGCTTTGTGCCTTGGGAGGCGCGGCAGGCGATTCACTTTCGACATGGGAATCCACCATGAAGCGTGCGTTGATTTGATCCATAATGCGACGCGTGAAATGCTCTTGTGAAAAATTCGATCGCATCCCATGCAAAGAAAACACGACTACATTCGTTGTTTGCCTGTCGACGCTGTCGAGAATGGTTCCCAGGCTGGCATCAACCTGCCGATACACTTCAAGCAGAGCGCCCTCAGGTACTACATTCTCCGGCTCCTCCGGGTCAGGCCACATAATATGGCCACCCCGGTGGCACTCACCAAACACACCCAGAAAAAAATCCCATTCAACGTTTTGCATGAGCCACTTGAGCAGTTCCCCCTTGAGCCGGGCGCCAGTGAGAAGTTGTTCATGGAGCGTGCGGATTTCATGTGCGGATTTGTTGACTGGAATCTCGTATCCCATCGGATGTTTGCCGAATCGACGACGGATCTCTCGCCCCATCTGAGAGGGAACAGCCTCAAAACGTCCCATCAGGTCGTGGGATCCCCAATTGATAATTTCTGTACCATTCGTCAAGCGGCTGGGATACATGAAGGGGACATCAGCGGCGCACACTTTCAGTCCCTCACGCTCCAGACCGTACCAGAACGGCTCATTATAGAACCAGTCGCTGGACAGTCGCCGCATTCGCATTGCATCAGCATCCCATTGGATATGGTGGGTGATACCGTGCTCTCCCGGCATCTTTCCCGTGTAAAACGACGGCCAAATCGATGCTGACGTTATTTCTGCAGTTGAATCCAGCGGGTAAAAGGCCCCCTCTTCAAGCAACTGCCGCAGTGTCGGCAATTCGGCCAGCGAATCCCTGATAAACTCGATGTCACCGGCATCAATGGCGAGCATCAGTAGTTTTTTTGCTGTCATTTAGCTCGACTCTCCCATAAAAAAACAGAAACCAAAAGAATAGACACCTCTCGCGCATTATAACCGGACAACTTAATAAACATGGGTGTCATGACTTACGGGACTCTGGCAATGAGTGAACACCTGGTGGCGCTCCGTCTTAACGCTGGCGAAGCCACGCGCGATGCTGACCATTGCACCGCCTGCTCACCATGACCATTCGCTGAACTCGCGCCCGATGAGCGTCTTCAGTCGGGCCACCTCGGGTGCAAAGTGGTGAGCCAGTTTCCGTCTTACAAGCTCATTGAGGAAAGGGCGCGGAATGGCAAATGCCCGCTCGACTTCTTCAATGGGGCCCACTGCCATTTTGTGGCAACGGGCGAATCCGGCAACCAACGCAGAGTCGAGGTCATCAAATGAGCTGTCTTCAGGGCCCAGAAAAATCAGCTCGATGCGCTCGCGGTTCGTCTGTTTTTGCAGGAATCGCAAGGGGCGCTTGAGTGTTGCGCAAAAGGCGGGCCGGCACGATACGGCTGTAGCTGCGCGCGCTACGCCCATAAATAAAGGATTTTTTGAAATACACAAACGCTGACTGAATCTCCGTGTGGTCCACAACTGCATCGGGCTGATATAAAACAGCCTCCGCACCGTAGAGACTCAACACACACTGCACAAAAATCACATCTGCACCGCGGGGTCGTTCGTCAAAGAAACCCACTTCATCGAAAATCTCCCGACGGGTCATCAGACAATGCCAGTCCTTTTGAGGTATGCAATCTGCATCGGTGAAGGCAATCAATTTTCCTACGGCAGCCTGCAGGCCACAATTCCTGGCTTTGACGACCACTTTTCGACCTGATTGCGCTGCTTGCTCCGCTGCAAGTACAACCGCCAGGCTGTCCAGACCACTGGAGAGATCGGGGCCGGGAGAAGGTATACCACGGGTTACTCCCACGAATGCAGCGAGCGCACGTTCAAAGCTCTGTTCCCGGGGGGGCAAAAGAGCATCCCGAATCGCACGAGGGAAATCAGCGAATGAACCAAGTGCAATGCGCAGGCGAGCTGCCTTTGAAAAGTCACGTATCGGCGGATTGAAGCGGAGGCGGGAAGCACTATAGCGGTCAAATACAATCTCGCCATCAGTGCCGCGGGCGCAGGGATACGCAAAGAGCTTTTATCCGACTTTGCATCTATACTCTGGCCGGTATGAGCTTCGCAGGAACAACCTCTTGGTCTTGGGGACGGATATGGGCGCGAACCGGTGAGGTGTTGCGCGAAGAGGGCATCCGTAGCCTGTGGTTCAAAATTCTCGGCGAAACTTTCTATCGGCGTGCATTCATATATGAGCGTACTCTGCGGGAGCACGGAAAAAGGGCAGCTGCGAACCTGCCGACTGAAGTGTCACGCCTGGATGAAAATCAGATCGGGTCGTACCTTCAGTTGCGGCCTGATTGCGAAATCGAGGAAGTACGCAGACGGCTGCAGTTGGGTCATTCGTGCTTCGTGATATTCCGGGAGGGAAACCCGTTATGCGCTGCATGGGCTGGTGGCGGTAACGTCCATGCGGACTATCTCGACCGCGAACTGCAGCTCGCTGCCGGCGAAATCTATGTTTACGAGATCTTTACCGCGCCCCATTATCGCGGCCGTCATCTCTCCGTGGCGGTTATGACAGAGATCGCGTGCTATTTTCGGCAGCGGGACTGCCAGCGATTGCTGCTGATGGTCATGCCGGAAAACCGGTCAGCTCTTGCCGCCACGGCCGAATGGGGCTTTCGGCGCATCGGAGTCATGCGCTGCGTGAAACTCGGCAAATGGCACCGGTTTTTCGACCGGGCCGAGCCCGGATCCACGCCACTGGGGCGTAACGCGGCATACTGGGACGACGTGCTAGAGCGGTTGGATAAACAGACGCACTATCTCGACCCGTTTCTTGCACAACAAAAGCGAGAGGAAAATCTGCGACTGGCACGTGAGTGGGGTGGACTGCGGACAGATGGCCGTCTGCTCAAGACCGACACATTCGAAGAAGCGATGGGGGCAGATGCGTTCTTGGCCGACCTGTCGGATGAGGTCGGCCAAACAATTGGCATCGATATTTCCGCTGCGTTGACACAGAGGGCGGCAGCACGTTTTGCAGACCGAATGGTAAATTTCCTGGCCGCTGATGTGCGGTGTCTGCCTTTTCGGGACGCGAGTTTTTCGACAATAATATCGCCGTCAACGCTGGACCATTTTCCTGATCCCGCTGACCTGGGCGTCAGCCTGAAAGAGTTGTTTCGCGTACTCGAACCGGGCGGCCGGCTGGTGATTACACTCGATAACCGCCAGAACGTCTTTGATCCCATACTGAGGTTGGTGCATCGGCTCGGACTGGTGCCTTACTATATCGGCCGCTCATACACCGTGGACGAATTGCGCTGCGAGCTTTGCGACGCCGGGTTTACCGTGCATGAAACAACGGCGATCCTTCATAATCCACGAATGGTGGCGGTGGGTGCGATGCGGCTGGTGCGCTTTCTGAGGTGGCAACCCCTTGTTGATTCGGTGGAAAAGCTGTTGCGATCCGCCCAGGGCCTGGAAGAAACCCGGTGGTGTTACTACAGTGGCAGCTTTGTTGCTGGGCTTGCAATCCGGCCGGTGACGGAAACCAGCATCAAAAAGCAGGCATGAGCGATTTTCTGACGAAGGCGTACTGGAACGCATTCACCCTCTCCAGGGCGTGGGCTGAAAAGCGCTTGCCTCACTGGCCACTCGACAAAATTCTTGCGCTGCAGGATCGCCGAATACGGGCAATGGTGGCGCATGCCCATGCCACCACCCCGTATTATAGCGATGCCATGCAAAGCCTTGGGCTGCGCCCCGGCGATATACGATCCGCCGCTGACCTTGCTGTACTGCCGTTGGTCGATGGCAGCGATCTGGCAAACGAGCCGGACAGGTTCTACTCCAATGCATATTCCGAACCTGGCATCCTGACACTGCATTCAAGCGGAACCAGTGGGCGGACGAAGGCCGTGCGTTACGATCCGGCAGCACTGTTTACCGCGCTTGCGCACGGACAGCGGCAACGTGTTGTCATGGCGCACTTTGTCGGGCGACGATACGGTTATCGGGAAATGACCGCCATCCGTTCCGAGTCCGTGTCCACACAAATGCGACATTTCTATGAATCAAATTCGTGGGTGCCGCGCTCAGTAGACCTGCAGCGCAGTATCCTGCCACTGGACATCTCTTTTGACCAGGCCGTGGCGCGCATTAACGACTTTCAACCGGAAGTGGTTTTTGGATACGGATCACACCTTGGGGCTCTGTTCCGCTGGGCGTGGGAGCATGGGCACGAGCTGTCCCGTCCTCGTGTGGTCTGGTACGGTGCGGATGCCATGCCTGATGCCGATCGCAATCTGATAGAAACCGGGTATGAAGTGCCGGTACTTTCCTCTTACCAGGCCGACGAGGCATTGCGGATCGGGTTTCAATGTGAATACCGTAAAGGTTTTCATCTCAATCTGGATGATGTTGCAGTGCGCGTGGTCAAGCATGACGGCAAGCCGGCAGGTCCGGGCGAGGACGGGGAGATCATAATTTCGAACCTGACCAACCGCGCTACGGTATTACTGAATTACAAGCTTGGCGATGTGGTTACCATGTCTGCCGGCCCATGTCCCTGTGGGCGGACGCTGCCAACAATTGAGCGCATCGCGGGGCGCGCCGACGACATGGTGATGCTGCCCAATGGTGAGTCGCGCCATTCGCTGTTCCTG
>CAXMTM010000023.1:0-2488 GCA_964196385.1 Arenicellales bacterium | reverse complement strand
GATGCTACGTCCCTGGGTATCATTATCCCGGCTATTCAGCGTCTCTATGAGATCGGTGAGATCGAAGCGACGGAGCTCCTTGTCAAAAATGTGGCTGCGAACGGATCGCAGGTCGAGCGCAAGGAATTAGCTGAATTCCTTGCGCCGGGGTCAGAGTTCGCACCTTATCTGCGGGCATTCATCTATGCACGGGAAGGCGTAACCACCGGCCAGGCTGCCCTGCAACGCATCACGGGTGCGCTTCAGGGTGTTGAAGCTGAGTCGGTCGAATTGGCCGATGACCCGGGTACCAGGACGGCTATGGCGTTCGTGGATGTCGGGTATCAGGCCGGGATTCAAACCTCTGACTACGGGCAAAACAACAACCACTATGGTGTCGTCGCGCAATGGGTGATGGCCGCCCCAGAGGCAGCGGCGGTTGCGAACGTGTGTCGTCGGGTTTGCAGTGTTCCGGAGATCCCCGCCTGCGCCAATACGGTGTTTGGCCTCATTGGCGGCTACTATGAGGTCATCCGGTTCGACAGTCCGCTGGAGGCTGTCATTCCTCAATCCCGGTTCGTGACCAGCGAGCGTGCAACCGCCATGGTGCTCAGGCGTATCGCCTTTGCCACGACGGAAGCGGGTGAAGAGATCTTCCCGAACCGGGAACTCACCGGGAAGAGCAAGTGTTTGATAAATGCCGTGGTGGCGTTGAGAGCACGAACCAACTGAGCGCTGCTTTACGACTAAATCTGTCTTGCGTAGGTCGTGAAATCAACTGACACGACCAGGTTTGCCTTCGAATAACCTTTGCCTCTGATGTCCTCTTTTGCCGTGATCTCTCTGACGTACTCTTTGCGGCCACCGATGTATCCGTAAACGAAAATCGAACTTGTGTAATCGTCGTAATCAGTTGATTTGTAGCTATTCAACGGTCAGCTACCGTCTGCACGGCTTTTCGCGCAACCACGGGCCCTATGAGTTCAAACAATACGGTGGAGCCTATAACAACCGGCAGTATTATCTGACGGTATTCCGGAAACTGGATAGACGCGACCAGAGCCATGCCCATGGCGGCCCCGGCCTGAGGCAGCATGGCTGCCCCCACCCAGCGCCGTTCCGCGTTTTCCATATTCGACACCCGTCCCCCAATCCATGCACCGGCGACCTTGCCAATAACACGGCAAACGACATAGACCCCGCCGATGGCACCAACTTCAAACAAGGCCTCAAAATCGAGGGATGCCCCGGCGAGCACAAAAAATATAGCGAGCAACGGCCATTCGAGTCCTTCGATGGCCCTGAAGGGTTGTTCGTGGTGGCGGGCGAAATTGGCAATCATTACACCCATGGTCATCGCCGTAATGAGGTAGGACACTTCGAGCCAAAGCGCAAGGCCGGCACACAAAAAAACAAGCCCCAGCGCCTCTGTCAGCATCGGCTGCCCAGGCCTGATGCGCCCGGTCAAATAACTCGCGGGCAGCCCGATAGTTATACCCAGCAGGATGGCGCCAAAAATCTCCTGCAAGGCGAACAGCACCGGTGAATCGAAGCCGTCCGATCCGGTAATTGCTATGACTATCGACATTCCTACGCTAAACAACAACAGCGCCCAGGCATCATCGAGCGCTACGATTGCCAGCAGCCGCCTGGCAAACTTGCTGTTCCCCCCGGACTCGACTACGACGTCCACCGTGGCTTCCGGCGCCGTAGCGGAAGCAATACTGCCCAGCAGCAACGCGATTCCGATTGCGGCTCCCGTGGCCCACAGACCGAGGAAAACGATCAGGCAGGTAAACACCGCGGCGGTAATCGATATGACCAAAGTTACGTATCCGGTTTGCTTAAGTTCTGCCAGCGTCATCCTTTCCCCCAGCAGAAAACCGACCATGATCAATGTGATCTGAGCGATGCTGTTGAAGTTGTCGAGCACCAGCCGTGGGATGAGGTCCAGCGCCTCCGGTCCGATGAGCACCCCGAAAACGAGGATGGTGGTGACGCGCGGCAAGGGTGTCCGCTGACCGAGAAAATCGGCTGCCAGTCCCAGCAGAAGTATTCCGCCAATCACAATAAGGACGGTGTGACCGTTTTCCATAAGCTCAGCCTGTTACAATCGCAACAAAATAGGAGAATTTCAATGGCAAATGAAGGTTACCACGAACCCATCGATGAACTCTCGGATGTAACCCGGGACATGCACCGTGCAATCACCTCACTCATGGAAGAACTGGAAGCAGTGGATTGGTATAACCAGCGGGTCGACGCGTGCAAAGACGATGAATTGAAAGCCATCCTGGCGCACAACAGGGATGAAGAAAAAGAGCACGCCGCAATGGTTCTGGAGTGGATCCGGCGCAAAGACCCGGCTTTCGACAAGGAACTGAAGGACTACCTTTTTACTGACAAGCCCATCGCCCACTGAGTAACAGGCTGGGAGCCTGTCCGAGCATAGAAGCCGTAGCGAGGGGAAGACATTTTGAGTCCATTTTTTCGATCATTTGAGGAGAAT
>CAXMTM010000022.1:0-4969 GCA_964196385.1 Arenicellales bacterium | reverse complement strand
CCGGCCACCAGGAACGATACCCAAACGGCCGATCCGGCCAATGCTGCCGCCTCGCCCAGCAAGGCGAAAATACCGGCGCCCACCATCGAGCCAATGCCCAAGGCGATGGCACTTCGCACTGTGACAGTCCGACGCTTAGTCAATGCCCATGCTCACAGTAAAAAGAGAAGAACCCCGGCCAGCGACGCTGTCAGTGGCCGGGGTAGACGGTCAAATTTGTCTCTTTTTCCTCTGCTGCTACTTACAAACCTGCCGGCCAGCGCAGTGGCTTGGTAGCAAACGGTGCCCGAGGCACTGGACGTCTAGTCAGCCCACTCTGGGTCAGCCGCCAAACGAACTGGTCGAAGCGGTCCCCGCCAAAGAAGGGCTCATCCTGGTAGACCATCAGCGGCACGCCGCCATGACCGGTTCGCGCCATGCCCTCGGCGTTGTCGATCCAGCACTGGTCGATTTCCTCGGGATTTTCCCGGATGTAGGCGATCGCCTCGTCGTAATCGAGACCGTCGATCCGGTTGAAATATTCCTTTACGTAATTCGGCCAGTGACCCTTAGCTGGATCAGCGGAGCCAACTTCGATCGTCGGGTTAACTACGCCGCTCCAGATCAAATAGGAAACCTGGTTAATGTAATCGATCGCTTTACCTTTCTGCGCAGCATAGCAGGCCAGGCGTGTGACCCAGAATACGTAAGGTTGTTTCTCCGGTGGGTGGGTGAACAGCCAATTCTCTGAATCCGGCTGCCAAACCTGCCAGATTGGGTCGGGCACCGGGAAATTGAAGGGAACCCCCAGGTACTTTCCTTGACGTTCAGCGTCCCAGGTCGTATCGGGCACCTTGTAGGCAAGTCCAAACAGGCCGCCGGCTTTGCCGCTGCCACCCTTGGTCGAGCGAACAGCCACCGGCAAGACGGGCCGAATGTTCACGTTGACGTTGTAATTGGAGTTCAGCCACACGAGCCGGTTCAACGCCAGGTAACTGTAAGGGCTGCGCATCGACCAGTAAACGTCGACTTCGATCGGGTCGTCCTCTGTCACTATCCGCGTCCGGGCCGTGGGCACACCGAGCACTTTAGGCGGGTAAATATTGTCATTAAAGTGAGTCCACAGAAAGGCGTTTGGATCGTGTTGCGGATTATCAGTCACCGGCATCGGCGGCAGGTCCGGGACCACGGGATCATTCGGCCAGGTCGTCTCCAGGCTCTCGTTCAGGCTGTCCATTAACTCCGGCGTGATCTTCGGAAACGCCTCCTCGGCCTGCGCGCTGGCCGATGTGAAGATGATGAGGCCGGTCAGCAAGGCCACCAAAACGGGTAAGAGTTGGAGGGGCCTGAGCACTGATGGGGGAGTTTTCATTTGATTTCCTTCTAATTTGAAAGAGTAAGGGTTGCAGTTATAAATTCATGCAAACGAAATATCCACTGGGACAGTAAGTGCTGTTCAAAGCCCCTGTCAAGCTATGACGCAGTTGGCAGTCTCGTTGCTGGATTCAGCGGGAATCAGATGAAAAAGAGAGTAGCGACAGCTTATGCTGCCACCCCAGTGCACTGTCTTCGCGCCGGGCCGTATCCTCAAAAAGGGCCCAGGCTTTTTTCAACGGAACAATCACATTTGGCACAATTTGACAAATAATTATAACGCTGAGTGGTAGTATTCATGCTGGATAACGCTGGAATGCTCAGATCGTAAACTTCCACTTACGAATATCCCGCAAAGACCGGTCGGAGAATGATAATGACACCCTGCCTGGAATGGTATCCGGCGGTCTTGCCGATAACGACGGGTGATCAATTTTGAGCAACGCGCACTTAAAATGGGAGTTCTGGATGAATGTCATGAAAAAGATCCATTGGATCCTTCTGATCCTTGGCCTGTTCGCATACACCACCGCATCACTGGCACAGGAGTGGGAAATTGACGAGAAGCAACTTTCCGAACTGTACTCCGGTAAAGCCTATTCGCCTTTTGCGGGACGCACCTTTCCGGAGCGCCCACTTTGGGGTGACTCCCATCTGCATACATCCCTGTCATTCGATGCGGGTGGGTTCGGCAATCGACTCCCCCCGAGCGCCGCTTACCGCTTTGCCCGGGGAGAGGAAATCATGTCCTCCACGGGTCAGCCGGTAAGGCTTGCCCGTCCACTCGATTGGCTGGCCATCACGGATCATTCCGACGGCATGGGATTTATCGATGACGTTCTCGCCGCCTCGCCGCTGGTAACGAACTACGAGCAGGGTGCGCGCTGGTCCCACGGTTTCAGAGCCGGCGGTCAGGATGCGGTAAACGCCACCCTGGACATGATCCAGGTTTTCTCGGCAGGCAAGGTAGATCCTGAAATGTTTGTCAATTATTCGCCCGGTGCCCGGAGGTACTCCACCATTTGGGACGACGTGATCAACAAAGCCGAGGAGTTCAACGATCCTGGTCAATTCACCGCACTTATCGCCTTCGAATGGACTTCGCTGGTCAAGGGCGCCAACATGCACCGCAACGTCATTTTCCGAGACAATGGCGACCGTGCACGGCAAGTCGTGCCATTTACAACCTTTCCGCCCATCGGCAGCACAGACCCACTCGATCTTTTCAAGTACCTGGAAAATTACGAAGCAAAAACCAATGGTTCGGTCATTGCGCTCGCGCATAACGGCAACTTGTCGAATGGCATCATGTTTCCTGTCGATCGACAGTACAGCGGCAAAAAGATCGACAAATTCTATGTTGAACAGCGCGCCAAATGGGAGCGCATATACGAGATCACCCAGATCAAGGGTGATGGTGAAGCGCATCCGTTCCTGTCCCCGGACGACGAGTTCGCCGATTACGGAACCTGGGATGTCGGTAACCTCGACGTTTCCGCGGCCAAGACGGACGACATGCTCGCCTACGAGTATGCCCGCGAAGCACTGAAGAACGGCCTGGTGCTGGAAAAGAAACTGGGGACCAATCCGTACAAGTTTGGTTTCACCGGTGCCACTGACAGTCATACCTCTCTGAGCACGGCAGAAGAAAGCAACTTTTGGGGTAAGCATGCCGGCTATGAACCGTCACCCGAACGGTTAACCCACCCATTCATGGTAACCGAGCATGGCCAGATTTACGCCTGGCAAATGGTGGCTTCGGGCATAACCGCGGTGTGGGCGCATGAGAACACCCGCGCATCCATTTTCGACGCAATGGATCGAAAAGAGATCTATGCCACTACCGGTCCCCGCATGATGGTGCGATTCTTTGGTGGCTGGCATTTCACTGATTCTGACAAGAACAGTCGGGAGCCGGCTTTTCGCGGATACGATAAAGGTGTACCGATGGGCGGAGATTTGAGCGCGCCCCCGGAAGGCGTAAAAGCTCCAGTCTTCATGGTATTTGCACTGCGCGATCCGATCGGCGCCAATCTGGATCGAATCCAGATCATCAAGGGCTGGCTCGACAGCGATGGCGAGACGCATGAGAAAGTGTATGACGTCGCCTGGTCGGTTGGCCGGGAACCCGGTTCTGGTGGCAAAGTACCACCGGTTGGCAATACGGTTGACGTGGCCTCAGCATCCTGGACCAACACCATTGGTGCAGCCGAACTTAGCTCAATCTGGACCGATCCGGATTTCGACCCTGCCGAGGGAGCCTTTTACTACGCTCGCGTTCTGGAGATTCCCACTCCGGCCTGGTACGTGTACGACGCGTTCCGGTTTGCTATCGAAATTCCCGAAGAGGCCCCCAGGAGTCAGCAGGAGCGTGCTTATACTTCACCAATTTGGTATACGCCTGCGGATTAGAAGACGCAGAGGGCTGCGGGAACCCATCGGCCGGGGTGCCTGGTGTCCTGTCACACGTATATTGGTAAATTAGCGGGAGGCGCCCTGGCGTCTCCCGTTCTTTCAAAGTCCTGAATTCTTTGACCATGTGCACGTCGCATTTCGTACAATGTATATTCCCGTACACAAGGATGTGACAAGGAACGGTTGTCGTGCGTGGGAGGCCAAATTTCATGAAAAATCTATCGCTTTTGCTGGTGTTGGCAGGATTGACGTTTCAACTGGCAGCAGAAACCATCGATCCGCACAACGTCATCATCGAGAACGTCTACATTGCCTCCGAGAATGCCGAAGAAATCCCGATAAATTTGCTGATACGCGACAACAAACTTGAACTCCTGTCTAAAGACGACATCCCCATTCCGGATGGTTTTATTGCACTCGATGCCAATGGAGGTTATCTGGTCGGTAACCTGGTGCTTGGAGAGTCATCAAGCTTCATGGTCCTGGATACGGATCCGCGTACTGATTTCGAAGCGCTGTTGGACCATAAGTCTCATTCCACGTTCGTGGTACATAACGGTGAGTTGCGCAGGAACAGCCTGCAGTACGCCAGGGACATGCTCGAACCGAAGACACATACAACGCGCTGGCATGCTTACACTCCTCCACCCGTTGCTTTGCCTACACATTATGAGGGCGAGCCCTGGAACCATTGGACAACGAAGAATACCTCCAACACTTTCTTCTCCGTACTGGCACTCGATCGTCAATACTGGCTATCGCAGAACGATGACAGTGTGCAGCAGGTGGGAGACCTGGGGCAGTTCGAAGGGGGCGAGATACGAGACTGGCGGTTCGGCTTGCTCGGGACTCTCAATTATTTCGAAAGGCCATGGGGATACAACGTGGTAGTGGCAACCAACGCATTCGACGAGCGGTTCGTGGTTGAGAACCAGGACGAATTCCGCTTTATAGACTATCGCCTCGATATACCAATAGGAGAGGACGTCAGGTTGAGTATTGGCAAGCAAAAAGAGCCAATATCCATGGAGCGTCTCATGACCCTGATCAACCTGCCGATGCAGGAGCGTTCCTCGGCCGCCAATGCCTTGCTGTCATCGCGAAATTTCGGCATACACCTGAGCGGCAATGCCCTGGACCGCCGCATGTCCTGGGCGGCCGGCGTGTTCAACGATTTCATCGATGCCAGCGTGTCGCTCGA
>CAXMTM010000021.1:0-4579 GCA_964196385.1 Arenicellales bacterium | reverse complement strand
CTGAATTGCGTACCCACCCGTTACTACCTTCAGCTTAGACTGGAGCGGGCGCGTCAACTCCTGCTGCAGACCAGTATGCCCATAGTGGATACGGCGTTGGCGTGCGGTTTCATCTCCGCACCACATTTCAGCAAGTGTTACCGGCTCATCTTCGGTGTGCCGCCGAGGGAAGAACGGCGGCGTGCGGCAACCGGACAGGCTCCTAGCCCCCATTTCTCACCGGACTGACGAGCCCTCACTTGATCTTTGAATCCACAAGGTATTTCCTTCGGTCGGAAATACACACTGTTATTCCACTCCTTCAGTTAATGCCTTGTGATTCCAAATGTCTGCGCGATCATCTCGCCCCCCGGTGAGAAATGGGGGCTAGCCCGCGCTAGCCCCGCGCGCGGCGCCGGCGCCTGTTGCCGGGACTGACGTTCTCGACTTCGGCGGGTTTGGGCAGATCGACTACTGCGGCCAGTTCCGGGTAGGGATCGGTGCGATGCGGAATCGCCATAGCATTCACAAAGTGTTCCTGAAAACGCGGCTCTACCGCGGTCTCGACCTTTTGCACGCGTCTGACCGCCTGTTCGATTTCCTGGCGGGCATTCCGGTCCAGCAAGGCGATACGCGCCCCGTTACCGGCGGCGTTTCCCACCGAAGACACGCTGTCGAGCGGGCAATCCGGGATCAATCCCAACACCATGGCGTACTTGGGGTCGATGTGGCTGCCGAATGCCCCGGCCAGGCCGATGCGTTCGACCTTGTCGATCTGCATATAGTCCATCAGCAACTTCACACCGGCATATAAAGCGGCCTTGGCCAGTTGGATCTGACGCACATCGTTTTGGGTGATGCAAATCCTGACGTCGCCGTCATACAAAAGATATGAATAAGTCCTGCCTGCGGAGATGACCCGGTCGCTACGTGCAGACAAGGTTCCGTCAATGGTGCCATCGGGCCGGATGATGCCGGCCAGAAACATGGTGGCCACCACCTCGATGATCCCGGAACCGCAGATCCCGGTAATTCCGATACCCTCGATCATTTCGTGGAACCCGTCCTGGTCGGACCACAACTCGCTGCCGATAATGCTGAAACGCGGCTCCAGGGTAAGCGGATCGATGCGCACCCGTTCGATGGCGCCCGGCGCGGCGCGTTGACCACCGCTGATCTGGGCGCCCTCGAAGGCGGGCCCGGTCGGGCTGGAACAGGCCAGCATGCGCTCCCGGTTTCCCAGCATGATTTCTGCATTGGTTCCCACGTCCACCAGCAAGGTCATGGTGTCGTCGAGGTATGGCCGCTCCGACAGAATGACCCCGGCGGCGTCAGCGCCGACGTGACCGGCAATACAGGGCAATACATAGGTACGTGCATTGCGGTTGACTTCAATATCGATCTCGTTGGCCCATATGGCCACCGCTTCGTCGGTGGCAAGAGCAAACGGAGCCCCGCCGAGTTGCGTTGGATCGATGCCGAGCAACAGGTGGTGCATGACCGGATTGGCAACGAAAGTCAGATCCAGCACATCGTCCGGCGTGGCGCCCGCTTCGGCGGTCACTTCCCGCAGCAATTGATTTATTGCTCCGCGCACGGCGCGGGTCATCTCCTCATCACCGCCGGGGTGCATCATGACATAGGAGACCCGGCTCATCAGGTCTTCTCCAAAGCGGATCTGCGGATTCATGGCGCCAGCGGACGCCACCACTTCACCCGTGGCCAGGTCGCACAGGTGAATGGCGATGGTGGTGGAACCGACATCGATGGCACCGCCGAAGGCGCGGTCCCTGAAACCCGGCCACACGCAAATGATGCGTCCCTCATTGTGGACGGCGACGGTGACTTTCCATTCGCCTTCAGCCAACGCGGATTGAATGCCCTGCAGCAGGCCCAAGTCGCCCTGAAGATCGGTCAGTCCCCACTCGAATTCCAGCGCCATCTTGAGGCGGGTCAGGTCCCCGGTCGGGTCGTGCATATTGGGTTCCTGCACTTCAACGTAGTACAAACGTACTACCGGATCCAGTTCGATTTCAATGACTTTGGCGCCCTTGCGAATCACCTGTCGATGGACCTGGCTCTCTGGTGGCACATCGATTACCACGTTACCCTCGATGCGTGCCTGACAAGCAAGCCGGCGCTCACCCAGGGAGCCGTGTTCGGCGGAATAACGCCGTTCTACCGCACCAAATTCAGACAGGTGTTGCTTGCGGGAAGAGATGCCCTGCTTCGGAAAATCACCTTCGCTGCACAGAATCTGGCATCGTCCACACATGGCGCGGCCGCCACACACCGAATCGATATCGACACCCAGGGAGCGTGCAGCCTGCAACAAGGTGGTGCCACCGGCAAAATTGCCACGCTTGCCGCTGGGTAAAAAAACGGCTTTGAAATCCGGGCTAGCGGCGGGTGGCACGGCGACGGCTCCTCAGGCGTGACTGTGGTCGATCACCACCAGGCGTTGGTTCACGGTAACGTCTGATCCAGCGCTGACAGTGCTGGTCCCGGCCATTGACGACATCCGCAGCCATGACGGCTTGCAGCACCTCTGCGTGCAGCGGATTGGTAATGGCCGAGGTCATGCCCGCACCGATGGCCATACACAGGAACGCGCCGTTGATACCGTTCCTGTTGGGCAGTCCAAAACTGATATTCGAGGCGCCGCAGGTCGTGTTGCACTTCAACTCTTCCCGGATCCGGCGCACCAACTGAAACACCTGCCGGCCGGCCTGGCCGATGGCTCCGATGGGCATGACCAGCGGGTCGATGACCACATCCTCCGGACCAATGCCATAATCAGAGGCCCGATTGACGATAGTACGCGCCACCTCGAAGCGCACATCGGGGTTTTCCGAAATACCTGTTTCATCATTGCAGATAGCTACAACGGCGGCACCGTATTTGGCGATCAATGGCAACACCGATTCCATACGCTCATCCTCTCCGGTGACAGAGTTGACCAGGGCCTTTCCCTGGTACACATCAAGCCCCGCCTCGAGCGCGCCAACAATGGAAGAATCGATGGAAAGCGGGACATCGGTGACCGACTGCACCAATTTTATGGCCCGTGCCAACAAAGCCGGTTCGTCCGCCAGAGGAATACCGGCGTTCACGTCCAGCATGTGGGCACCGCTGCTGACCTGGGCCAATGCGTCCGCCTCGACCCGGCTGAAATCCCCGCTTTTCATTTCCTCGGCAAGAATCTTGCGCCCCGTCGGGTTGATCCGCTCTCCGATTATGGTAAACGTCCGATTGAATCCGATAGCCATTTCTTTGGTGGCGGAACTTACTATGGTGTCTGTCATGGTGATGCTCTCTGCTCAACTTCGTTGGGTTGATCTCTTCCCGGATACCACGGCACGCGCCCCTCCAGCACACCTGAACGGTCTACAATTTCGGCGACGCCCTCCTCCTGCCGGTAAGCCATTATATGGACACCCGATACGCCTTCTATCTGCCTGATTTCCTGGATCAGTTCAATGCACAACTGCACGCCCTCACGCTTCGGTTTTTCCGCGCCCTTGAGCCGCGTTATCACTTCATCGGGAATATGGATCCCGGGGACATGATCGCGGATCCATGCCGCGGCGCGCGCCGAGGCAAGCGGACCGGCCCCAATCAGAATGAAGGCCTTCTCGTGCAGTCCGGCATCGCATACCTGTTTCATGTATTGCCGCAAGCGGGGGATATCAAAGCAATACTGAGTTTGTACGAACTGAACGCCGGCGTCGATCTTCTTTTTCAGTCTTTGCACTCGGTAATCGAAGGGCGGTGCGAACGGGTTTGCGGCGGCGCCGATGAATACGCGTGGCGGGCAGGACAGCGGCCTGCCGCTCAAGAAGCGGGCTTCATCGCGCATGATGCGCACGGTGGATGCCAGAGACACCGCATCGAGGTCGAATACCGGCTTTGCCTGTGGCTGGTCTCCTGCCTGCACTCCATCCCCGGTCAGGCACAAAATATTCGATACCCCCATTGCTGCGGCACCAAGCACATCGCCCTGAATCGCGATGCGATTCTTGTCCCGGCAAGACACCTGCATAACCATGGCGTATCCGAGCCTGGTAAGCAGCGAGCAGACTCCGACACTGGACATATGGCAGTTTGCCCCGGAGCCATCGGTGGCATTGATGGCGTCTATGTATCCGTCAAAAATTTTTGCGCGTTTATACACTTCATCCGCGTCCGCGGAGTCGGGTGGCGCAATTTCCGCGGTCACCGCGAACTTACCCGCCCGCAGCAAACGTTCTAGCCGCCCCGGAGATGTGTGCCCGGGTAATATCGGCAGGCTGAAACCGGGTACCGGTTCGTCCTCTAAAGACACAGTATTAGTCTCTTGCGTAGAACTGTTGATCACGTTTTTCCCGTACTACTCTCAACCAGGATGATTTACCTGTGAGGGTGTGATCTACGGGCAGGCGTATTTCCTGAATACCCGAACCGTTGCGCATCAACCGACTGCCGGCCTCCGCCTCGACCCATACGCAGCGCATGTCTGGTATCACCTCACAGTTCCCGTCGGCCTGTACACCGCCACAGGGGCCGTTCTGCAGTTGCTTCGGGCAATTCATCGGGCACGACATGCCGGTATTGCCAAGGG
>CAXMTM010000020.1:0-2420 GCA_964196385.1 Arenicellales bacterium | reverse complement strand
CTGCTCCCACTCGGAGACGGCGGACAGGTACCGGTCCCATTCCGCCTGTTTGATGTGGGTGTAGTAATCGACGAAGGCGTCGCCCAGGGCCTCACGCATGAAATTGCTGCCACGGAAGGCTTCGATAGCGTCACCCAGATTCGCAGGCAGTTTCTGCGCGTCCGTATCGTACGGAGTATCCACCGGCTCAGGTGCCTCCAGTTCACGTTCGATCCCATCCAGTCCGCACAAAGCCTGTGCGGCCGTGTACAAGTAGGGATTGGCGGCGGACTCGCCGACCCGATTTTCGATTCGGGATGCAGCGGCGTCCGGGCCGGTGATCACCCGGAGCATTGCGCCCCGGTTATCCTTTCCCCATTGGATCCGGTCCGGAGCCAGGGCGTAGGGCCGGTATCGTTTGTACCCGTTGACCGTTGGCGTGGACAGAAGGCACGCCTCGCGCGCGTGGGCCAGTATCCCGGCCAGCCAGTGCTTGCCGGTTTTTGACAGGGTTTCGCTCTGATCCGGGGCGAACAGGTTTTGCCCGGATTCCGTATTGGATACCGACTGGTGCAGATGCCAGCCGCTCGACATCACGTTTTTCAACCGGGGCCGGCACATGAACGTTGCGTGATAACCTGCCCGGCGGCATACCTGTTTCACCATACTTCGAAACAATACTAGTGCATCAGCATTATCCATGGCGCCGGCCGGCTGGAAGGTGAACTCGAACTGGCTGGGACCAAACTCCGCCTCCATGGAACGGACCGGCAGGCCCAGTGCTTCCGCATTGCCCCGGATCAGATTCATAACGCTTTCCAGTTGATCATACCGGTCCTCCGTCAAATACTGATAGCCGTGAGCAATGAGGCTGGTGTCCGGGGGCTCTTCGGGCCGGTTGGCGTGGTGGTGGGAAAGATTCGGGTTGTCCAGATGAAGCACATGAAACTCGACCTCCAGGCCCGTAATCAAATCCATGTTCACGGCATGGAGCTTATCGGTAGCCTGCCTCAGAATCCGGCGCGAAGAAAAAGGTATCGGAGTACCATCCAGGGTATAGATTTCCGCCATCATCCAACCGGAGTGAGATGACCAGGGCAGGACCTTGAATGTCCCGGGATCGGGCACCATAACGAAATCCGATGCCCCGGTGAGTTGCCCCACTCCGAAACCTGCGTCCTCCCCCCACACCGGAAATACCGTAGCGTGGGAAGTGTCCTTCAAAAGAAGCGTAGAGGTCATGTTGATGCCGTGCTTGAAGGCAGCCGTCAGACCGTTGGCCACAATGGTCTTTCCTCTCAGGATACCGTGCTGATCGGGAAAAGAAATACGGATCGTCTGCAGGTCCTGGCCCTGTACCGCGGTCAGCACTTCCTGCGCGGCCAGGTGGTCGTCATCGGTCCACGATGGGTGGCCCGGGATGACGCGGCTACGTTCCAGCGTGCGGCCCTGCCTCTGTGATATTCGTGTTCAAAGTGCCGCGTTCCATTGGCACCGCGCACGGCGTTGCGCGTCGCTTTCCTGCCACCCGGAATTCCATTCGTCCTCAGGGACGATAGTATCTATTGCGATGGGCCCCGTGATCGACGCCGCCCTTTCTTCACCCGCCGCAAGGGGCAGATCCCTGTCGTCACCGGATTCCACGCTGGAGATCGCAGCATGCAGCATTTTGCGGTATTGGATGATGGCACGGTCGCTCTTCGCCAGGTGTTCATTGCTTCGATCCTGGATGAGGCCCAGGGACTCAACCGCCCACTGATCGTGAACGTTGATATCCATACCCATGCCGGTGTAAGTGCGTGTGCGCTGTTCTTCGGGATCATACCCGTAGTTGTTGCGCTTGTTCTTGTTGGGCACGTAGTCCGGCAGCTGATAGAACTGCAGGCGTTGTTTACGCATGAGTGCCTTGTCGACTTTGTCGCTGAAGCTGGTAAATATCGCATACCAGTAACAGCTGTGGTCGTCGACGGGCACGTGCCACTGCGTGATGGTCATCTCCCTGGACATGGGAATGGTTATGGCCTGCGGAAAGATCTGGTTGGTGACCCGGACATGAGTGCGCCCGTCCTCCATGTGCCGCAGGGTGACGATTCTCAAACCATATTCGGTTTTCTCGACATTGATTTCAGGCCTGGGGTATTCTCGCAGCAGCCGTGTCATGGGAATATCGCTTTCCCCTACGCCGTCGCGGAATTGTTTGCCGTAGGATTTTGACGTGTCTTCATCCTCCAGGTAACGGTGCAGGAACGATGCATGGGCCGGGTCTATACCTACCTCCAGTGCCTGCAGCCAGTTGCATTCCATGAATCCTTTGAAGGCAAACGTGTATTCGTCCGGGGCATTGAAACAATCAAATGCCGGAAATGCAGGCGGCTCGCCCGGGCCCATGTAAGCGAACACGATGCCATTTTTTTCGACCACCGGGTAGCCGGCAATGCTGA
>CAXMTM010000019.1:0-4474 GCA_964196385.1 Arenicellales bacterium | reverse complement strand
ATTGCTGTCATCAGCTTGGTAATCGAGGCGATTGGTCGAGGTTCACTCACATGTTTGGAATAGACTTCCTCGCCATCTTTGTCCAGCACCAGCACGGCGGCCGATTTTAGCTTCAGGTTTTTCGGGTTTAGTGTGCTCCAGTGAGGTGCTGTAATGGTCTGCGTGCCTGTACTGGCGAGTTCCAGTTTTGCCAGCTGTACAGGGGTATCCGCGGCAACACCGGTCGCTGCGAAAAAGATGAGTGACAGACAGCTGGGCAGGAGAAAGCTTTTCATAAGTTACACTGTTATCGGCCAATCAGTTGCGTAGATTGAGGGTGATAAGTTAAAAATGCAATGTAAAATATATCGAACTGACCGTTGCAGGATCAATCAAATTTTGCCAGCAGAAGTGCGAGCTTGATGAGTTAGTGAGCGCCGTTTTTTCAGTCTCTAACCGACCCGAGCACACGACAAAACAGGCCCACTCGGTCCCGCGCAAGGGCCACTATAAGCGGAAGATGGTTGGTAACCCCGCCGACCACCCGGTTCATAGCCAGAGCGCGCTATTTTACCTGCTTTATTAATTGTCCACATGAGGTGCTTGCCCCTGCAGTACCGTATTTCAGTTATCAATCACTTGTACATCACTGGCAGTTCAAGTCAGCACAAAATTGGCACAGTCCTTTTTGCCCTCTGAAATATCTCAAATACCACATGAATTTGAGCTTGCCAAACACAGGCCTGTTATAAGTAGTTCCTGTTCCAGGCTTTCCATATGCTGCTTAAAGGTCATATGTTTATTTATTATCACTTCGGCCATAGCCCAACTTGTGAAACTTAAACCAGATAATTGGATGGCGCATGAGGGTTTCCCTGGGGAACCATTGTGCTGAAATATTATTTAACCTGCGGCAAGGACGATAGCGACGATTGCACCGATGTTCCTTATCCTGCTTCAGGTTGTTGGAGCGCCTGTCTATTATTTTTCTTCTATTGCCCATTTGCATTTTTCATCGTTCTAACATTAAGCGGCAGATAGCCTATTTTAATATAGAAGTATCAGAGTGTTCTATTGGACAAGGGTCTTAGTGGAAAATCCGTAGGTCACGATTTCTATTTGTCGGACAAATAACGACTTATGAATAACCAAGACCTTATGTGCTGCAACCAGTTGCATTCCTGTAATCCCACCCCCTGGTACCTTGGTACAATAGAAACCCCACCTCACTGCATGTACAAAAAGAGTGCAATACTTTTTTCTAGAACATGGGAAGTGATTATGAAAACTATTATGGCTGTATTTCTGTTACTGGTATCGACTTCCGTGCTGGCGGGAAAATCAACCGGGTGTAACCCGAACGCAAACGACCACTCTCCCGTCTCCTGCGGGTACGTTCAGGGAAGTAATGCTGTTCCTGAACCCGGCTCACTAGCCCTAATAGGGATGGGCATTGCAGGTCTGGTAGTTGCACGAAGACGAAAAAGATAAAGTATCTATTGCCATGTTCGCGGCGACCTCCGGGCCGCCGTTTTGTATTGTGCTAAAGGTCTACTGCAGCCTGGTTGTCGAACTGGACTTTAATCCCGACAAATGCCTGGTATCTGTCGTAGACATATGACCGCTCATGCGAATCATAATCCTCGTAACTCGCGGCAAAATACGCCTTTGTTGCGAGTTCGTAAAATTCACCCGGATTTTTCTCTATCTGCACATTGAACGCGTAGCCGTTCTTGTCAGGCGATTCCCGGCGCCTTGCGAGTGATAAGCAGAACATCTCCCAAGTCAAATTCTCCATCAGGTGTAGGTACATCAGAAACCAGAGGCGCAGCATCCCCATGCCAGAACTGTTCGGGATCGAGCGGACAGTTCCCAATCGCCATTTGCATCCCCGGTAGAATATCCGCTGTAGTCACAACAGCATCGACATTTCGGTGCCCCCGGCCTTCTGATGACGGGTCTTAACTGTGTCGTGGTTTTGCGATGTAGTTTATGTTGATTGGTGTCGACCTTTACCAGGGTCTCACCGTACGCATCCGGCTGGCATTTCAGGTTTTCCCCGATTCACTGGTCAGGACATATCGAAGCAAGGTGCTGCTTAATACCTGCTGGAGTAATACGAAGATGATGGCATACAGACAGGCCTAAATCGTTGTTTTTATGTACGTAGTTTCCCGTATTTTGGGGGTCTTTATTTTGACTGTTTGACCTGCGTCAATAGGTTGGCTTGGCAAGCCTGCTAGCGTTTTATATAGACATAAATTCTTATCAGTCACGAGGCGTGACAACTGCAGAAAATAGACCAAAGTCCATAAAACCTTTGGCTTAGCAACAAGTAAAGGAGAACTTATTATGAAAGCACGAACATTTACATTTACAGCAGTGGCGGCCCTGGCGGCCCTGCTCATTTTCAGCGGCAGCGGATTTGCCGCCAGGAAGACGTGCGACGATGGCTCGTTCCCGCCCTGCGCCGATACAGGCAGTGGTATGGAACCCCCGGATTACGGGGACCTTATCATCCTCTATCGCGATATAAACGGTGTCCCGATCCCCTCTCCTGAGACTACGGCAACGGATCCAGACGGCCTGCCGGCCCCTGGCGGACTCTGTTGGCAGCCCATCGCGTTCAATGTTGAAGACCCAGAGGCGTGCCCAGCGGTCTGCGTGGTAGACAGCGACCCCACAGGTACAGCTGTTGTTGACGTCAACCAGTACAACTGTGGTGTCGCGGAGGGTTGCTCGGGCTGCACGCAGGAGGTCGACTTCGGTCGCATCAACGCGGTGCGCTCGCCGGATGATGTGTTTGACAGGCAGTTGCAGGACGTCATCGTCAACCTGACTACCGCCGACTGCGTCACCCTGGATCCTGCCGGACGGATGGTCGCCAGCAGAGTTGCAGATGACGCGACGGTCTCGTCGAGCGCCATCGACTCGCCGCTACAGAACCTGGCGATCACCAGGCAACTTCTGTTGACGGGCACCATTGGGGCTCCGCTGCCGCAAGGTGCGGGTGTACTCGACACCGCGGCCAGGGGGATTGGCGCCGGCTCCAGCAAGACCGGCGAGGTCAATGTGGACCTGGTGGCCTACCTCGACCAGCTAATGGGCCTGACCGCCCCGGGCACTGTGACTATCCTTGACCCCAGGCTATGCGAGACGTACCGGGAAGAGGTGCAGGGCGTGATCCAGCTGGTGGAGAAGTGCTTCCTGAACTACGGAGCGGTACCGCCAAATGGTAATGCCTATGCCTATCGCCGCGGAGCGAACTTCACGGCGCTGCCTTCTCCGGCGTACATCCCCGGTCCCCCCGGACCAGCCATGGAGGGCCAGTTCGAGTACCTCGCCTTGGTGTCGTCTGATTCCCCGCCTTTGTTCGGGATCGAGCAGGGTCCCATCATGAACGCCGTTTTCGCAGGTGATTTGGTCGAAGAAGGCAACATCGGCGGCTACGCCCGGGCGGCCGACGACACCCGTGCGGTCATCCACTTCATGCACGACTGGCCGATGCCGGACGCGGATGTCTACGCGACCGAGGTGCTCTGCGAAGCCTCGGACGAGATCTTCTATGACGTCTCGATCAGCGAGGAGTCCGGCTTGCAGGTGCCCAAAAATATCGTGGACGGCTCGAGCGACAGGGAGTTCATCGTAACCGTCGCTAATGCGGGTCCGGATGTTGCCACGGTCACCCTCACGGTGACCGCCATACCCGATGTTGAGGGCACCGTCGAGGCGGATCTCGGTGCTGGATTCATCCCGAGTCCGTTTGAGTTTCCTTCCGTCATTATCACGGCGGGCGGGAGCCATTCCTTCTCCGCGCTTATCAGCGTCGACATTGGCCAACAGACCACGATCAACTGGACGGCGGTTGCCGCTGCGCCTGACGACGTGTTACTCGGCAACAACACCGCCACCGCGGTTAGCAACGTCAAGGTGACCGGCAGTGGTGGCGGTGGCGGTAACGGCGGTAACGGCGGACAGGGAGGCAACCCGAATTAACCGCGGCCAACGTTATCGGCAATAGCGACGCAACAGCCCCGGGCCGCAACGGCCCGGGGATTGCGAAAACCTTAAAGCTGAGGGGGAGCGGGCGACCGCCCTCCTGTTCTTTGCAGTTTAATCATGCGCGATCGCGCGTAGCTGGAGTAGCAAAAGCATGAAAACAAAACACCAACATCTGCGGGCACTATTTGTAATACTGGGGGTCGCTGCGATCGCGGCGACTGCTGCGGCCGCGCCCAAGCCCAAGCCTACGTTCGACTGGGTTACGGTGGTGAACAACAATGACCTGATGCCGCCGCTCGAGGTGAGAAACTTCAACAGCTACAACCAGCCCTCGGTGAATGTGGACGGGCTGGTGGTCATCCGGGCGCGCAGCCGGGGTGGGCCGCCGCTGGGACAACCGACTCACGGTATCTATACCCGCGATATGGCTGTTGAGGACAGCGCCATCGTCAGGATCCTCGACCGCACGGTCCCGGTGCCGTATCCCAACAAT
>CAXMTM010000018.1:0-16896 GCA_964196385.1 Arenicellales bacterium | reverse complement strand
GCCAACGTAGATGGTGCCGTCATACATGGAATCACCGAGGTTGATGCCCGCGTCGCCGAGTATGACCATGCGCCCGCGCTGCATCATGAAACCGCTGAATGCCCCGGTACGGCCGCCAACGATGATAGTGCCGCCTTTCTGGTCGATGCCGGTACGGCTGCCGACATCGCCTTTACACACCAGGTCACCGCCACGGATGGCCGCGCCGAAAGTAGACCCCGCGTTCTTTTCGACCACCACCGTGCCCGCCATCATGTTTTCGGCGCATGACCAACCGACGCGACCGGTAATGTGAACGTTGGGCCCGTCGATCAGGCCGATGCCGAAATAACCCAGGCTGCCGTCGAAGGTCAGATTCAATCGATTGAGGATGCCTACGCCGAGAGAGTGCTTGGCGCCGGGGTTCCTGACTGTGATGTCGCCGCAGCCTTGCGCCATCAACTCGCGGAGCCTGAGATTGATATCACTGATCTCCATATCGGCGGCGTCAAATTCAGCCGAATTATCGAAGTCCACGTCGAATGCGCCGGGATAGGTGAAGTTTTCCTCTTCTTCGGCGGAAAAGAATACCTGCTGGGTACGCCCAACCAGTTGCTCATCGTGCAATCCCATTTCGTGGGAGTCTTGTTGTCTTAGCTCTGCCATACGCGCACCTCCCCCTCATACGGGTCATAGGTATCGATTTCATGCGGGAATATGCTGCGGATAGCCACTTCTTCCGATGCCAGTGCAACGAAATCATCACTCTCATACAGCACCATGGGCTTGGCCGCCATTACGTCTTTTGCCATGCCGAGCTTGTCACTGGTGGCCACCACGTAGGTAAACACGCCATCCAGTTCATCGATGGACCGGCGCATGGATTCCTCCAGATCCTCGCCCTTCTCCAGGCCGTCCGCCAGATAAACGGCGATCAACTCGGAGTCGCAGTTGGACATGAAGCGGTGGCCGCGCCGTTCAAGCTCGCGGCGGGAATTCCAGTAGTTGGTCAACTGCCCGTTGTGCACCACGGCCACATCATTGAACGGGTACGCCCAATAAGGGTGAGCGGACCGGATGTCCACGTCGGACTCGGTGGCCATGCGGGTGTGGCCGATGGCATGGGTACCGTTGAAGCTGCCGAGGCTGTATTGCTCTGACACGGTATTGGCATCGCCCAGGTCCTTGACCAACTCCAACGCCACACCGATGGACAGGATCTCAGCACCTTCAACGTCTTCGACGTAATCGGCAAGTCGCTTCATATCACCGTCGAAGCTGAATTGATAACGGTAGGCGTACTCGGTTGCCTGTTCTTCCGATACGATTTTCGCCCCAAGCTCCTGCATGCGCCTATCGACCTCGGTCTTTCGATGTTGCACTTCCTGGTGGATCTGGAATCCTTTACGCATGTCTTCCTGTTCAGCAACCTTGAACCGAAGTACATATTGATCGGCGGCAGGGTCACCGTAAAGGGCGAACCCGGTAGAATCGGGTCCACGATGTTTCAGGGCCTGCAGCATTGAGGTCAGTTCGGACCCGATGTCCGTACTCTTACCCCGGTGTATCAGTCCGGCTATACCGCACATGTGTGTTGTCCTCCAGTATGTTCAAACTCATTTTATCCCCTACGTCCCAGGAGTCTGTCGGACTTAGGATGATTCTACTGCGCTTATGGGAAATCGGCTCATTTTCCCGATGTTTCGTTAAATAGATACACTATTCTCCTCAAATTCTCGAAAAACTGATCTCGATTTCCCACAATGCTCGCTACGAACACCTAAATCCGACAGACTCCTACGGCAGGCAGTCGATGTAGGTTTCCAGGTCCCAATCGGTGACGGTGTGGTTGAATTTTTCCCACTCGTCGTTCTTGTACCAGTGAAACACCTTGTACATCTCATCCGGCATCGCGGATTTGATGACCTCGTCGTTGGCCAGTCTGTCCAGCGCTTCACCCAGGGACATGGGCAGTTTCGTGACCTGCTTGCCGGCCTCGATGGCCTCGTAGATATTTCGCTCTTCGGGCTCTCCGGGATCAAGATCTCTTGCGATACCGTCATCGAATGCCTTGAGCAGAGCCGCACCCATCAGATAGGGATTGACCATGGAATCCACTGAACGGTACTCGAAACGGCCCGGCGCGGATATACGCAGCGCACACGTCCGGTTCTGGTAACCCCAGTCGGCAAACACCGGCGCCCAAAAACCGGTGTCCCACAAGCGACGATAGGAATTCACCGTGGAGGAACCGATCGATGTCAATGCCCCCAGGTGCTCAATCACGCCGCCGATACACTGCAGCCCTATCGGGCCTGGCTTGCGCTCATCGATGGAAGGGTCCGGCATGAACGTGTTATCGCCGCCCACCAGATAGGAAAAAGCACCTTCCATACCCGGCAGTGAATCATTGTGCAAGCTGTTTACGGTATCTTCACCGCCATGCCATAGAGACATATTGTGGTGACAACCGGACGCCGACACGCCCATAAACGGCTTTGACATGAAACAGGCAATCAAGCCTTGTTCCCGCGCCACCTGGGCACAAATTTGCCGGTAGGTGGTGAGACGGTCGCTGTTGCGCAGCACGTCGTCAAACATGGTGTTCAACTCCAGTTGACCGGGTGCGTCTTCATGATCGCCCTGGATGATGTCGAGCCCCATGGCCTGAGAATATTCGATGACCTTCATAAATGTCGGCCGCAGTTCTTCGAACTGATCGATGTGGTAGCAGTTGGGCTTGGTAACCCCGCCCGCGGGCTTGCCATCCTCGCCACGTTTCAACCACATCATCTCCGGTTCGGTGCCCTGTCTGAGATGCAGCCCATTATGTTTGGCTTTGAATTCATCGTGGATGATGCGCAGGTTGCCGCGGCAATCCGAGGTCAGATGTCCACCGGGGTTTACCTTTTCTTCACGGTTGCGAAAACAGGTACAGAATACGCGCGCGACGCGCTTATCCCACGGCAACTGGCAGAAGGTTTCAGGGTCGGCAATGCCGACCAGTTCGGATGCTTCGGGACCGTAACCGATGTAATCACCATGTCGGTCGACGTACAAGTTAGCGGTAGAGCCATAGACCAACTGGAAGCCTCGTTCGGATATCCGTTCCCAGTGATCGGAGGGAATGCCCTTGCCTACTATGCGGCCGGTAACCGAAATGAACTGATAATAAATGTAGGTGACACCGAGTTCGTTTATCTTTTCACGTACCTGCTTGACCAGGTCGGCACGACCGGGTGCTTCTACATGTCTTTCAAGATCTGTCATATGCTCCTCCTGTCTGGGTTTTTATACCAAAGCTATACCACCAAGAAATAATTATTACTCTATGGTACACACTCAGCCCGGAAAGTACAGCACCTATGCCTAAGTTTCGAGCGACAGTAAAACAACGATTCATACTCCTTAATATACAATAGCTTACACATACATAAAATCGATTGAATGTAGAATTTGCGGGAAATCCAAGGGCGGGGTATAGTACAAACAAGATGTACCAATTGAGAACCAATATAAATATATAACCCATGACTGACAACAGATCACTGCCTTCGGTGGCGGAGATTGGTGGCGCCAATGCCATCGCTACAAAACTGCGTGCTTGTATTTTGGACGGCATGTACGCGTATCGGCAGCGCCTGCCCTCGGAGCGGCAATTCGCCCGGCAGTTTGGTGCAGCTCGTGGCACCGTTCGGGCAGCGCTACGCCAGCTCGAGGAAATGAGCCTCATCACGCGTCGCGCCGGCAGTGGCAGTTTCATCAGCTATCGGGGTTATGCGGACCATGAAGACATTACCGAAATGACCTCGCCGCTGGAACTGATCGACGTGCGTATTGCTATCGAGCCCGCCATGGTGCGGCTGGCTGTTGTCAATGCCAATGCGCAAGACATCGACCGCATGGCGGAAACGCTTCGACGACTGGAAGACGGGGGTACGGATCCCGCAGCATACTCGTCTAATGACGAAGCGTTTCACCTGTCTCTCGCGGAAAGCGCCCGTAATCCTCTGCTGCTCTGGTTGTACCGGCATATAAACGAAGTGCGCGGGCACGCCCAGTGGATGGCAAGAAAAGACACGGTTCTGACTCCTCAGAAAATAAAACTGTACAACCAACATCACCGTAAGATGTATACGGCAATATCGCGGCGGGACATCGACGAGGCGGAACGGGCAATACGCGAACACCTCAATCAGGCCAGGGCGGATTTACTCGGCCAGTAGGCAAAAAAATCCCGCACCAGTAATCGGGTGCGGGATTTTTACAATCAGGACAATGCCAGAATAGATGAGATCTACGGGTTGCGCGGATCCTCACTGTCGAGCATCTTCTTCAAGCTCTCGGCATCGCCAAAGCGCTTGATTTGGTCCTCGTAGGCTTTGTTTTCCATCTTGTTTTGCAGGATGTGCCAGACTATCCATGAAACCAGGCCGATGATTACGAGAATGCCTTCTGTCCCCACCATGGGATAGATCGGTCCGATGTCGGCAATATTACCTGTCCAGCTAGTTACCGTTGCCATGTTAAATTCCTCCTGTTATTTTGAAATTGCGTCTTTCTCGGCCTGAATGATGGCCGCTTCGTCAGCAGCTTCGTCGTCCGCTGCAGCAGCATCCAAACCCATCAATTCGATCTCTCTTGGGATACGCAGCATTCCCACTCCGTTCAGGATCCTGGCGATGACCCAACCCGGAATAAACCCAAGCACGAAGAACATGACTATGGCACCCGCGAATTGTCCGAGCGGATTGATAGCCGCGAAGGAATCATCAGGGGACGAGGGGTAACCCCAGAGCACAAATCCGGCAATCACCACGCCGAAAAAGCCGGCATATCCGCGGACTGCGACCGCGCCCACCGCATCATCGATTTTGAATTTATTTTCCACCCAGTAAGGCATCTTGTACATGAACACCACGCCGGCGGCGGCAATGATCATGGCTTGAATGGGATGGTAAAGGTCATTACCGGCCGATGCCGCGATGATCCCCGCCAGTCCCGATGAGTACGTCCAGAACGCATCGCCCCTGGAGATCAGGTAGCCCATTAACAGGCCACCGGAAAGAGACATCAGAAAGTTCATGGTGATAGCACTGAGCGTGGTGGGTGCGAGATAGATGTTTGTGGCCGAATAGAACACACCGTCTCCGGCCTGGATATCCCACATGGGAATGTTACAGGCTACGTAAAACCCCCAGAAACCGGTGTATATCAGAAAAAGTCCGATAGTCACCAGCCACGGATTACGTGGATTGATGTTGCGCGGTGTTCCATCCGCCGCAAACTTGCCGATCCGTGGTCCCAGCACAAACAATATACCGAGAGCGAAGCCACCGGCAATGGCGTGTATTACGCCACTCGCGTACGCGTCGTGATAACCCCACAGCTGTACCATCCAACCGCCCGGGTGCCAACCCCAGGCAGCGTCGATGATCCAGAAAAAGGACCCGATGGCAACCGCGAGAATCCAGAACCCGGATGATTTAATTCGCTCAATCACTGAACCGGAGACGATGGACGCGGCGGTCCAGGAAAACAATAAAAATGCCGCCCAGAAGACACCATTGATGCGCGCCCAACCCCCATGGAGATCATCCTGACCACCCATGCTGGGGCCCATCACCTCACTCCAGGGCGTGGCATTCGAAGCATCGGCGATACCGCCGGTAATGCCCGGCCCGTTTGGCCAGGCAAAATAGATGTACCAGCCAAAATAAAAGAACGTCACAGTCACCAGAGGAATCAGCATGGTGTTCTTCATCAGGGTATGCATGTGATTCTTGTGTCTTGATACACCAACCTCGTACATACAAAATCCGACGTGTATCAAGAACATGAGAACTACGGTCAACCAGTAGTAAAACTCGGTAAAAATAATGCCAAGCGCAGTCAGTTCATTATCCACCTGGGCCTCCTCTCGTTGCGGTTTTAGTTAATGTTAGAACCACCTCGATGACACACCAATACCGAGGTGTTATGCATAGGGAACCGCGGGGTGCACATACAGGAGAGCCTGGTAAATCTGAACTCATACTGAGTGCCCACCTCATGGTTCAGCTTCGCAATCCACATATCAGTATTAATTCGATTGCTATAAAAGACTTAATTTAAATCGGCCGTTGAAGATAGTGGCGCACAATTATCCTGATACTTGCGGGAGAATAATCGTCGTTATTGATTAAATTGGCGCAGGTACACTATATTTGTGCGGTTTAGAATAGCAATCAATGGAAGAACTGACATGTGTGGTATCGCCGGAATATTATTTAAAAATGATGCGCCTCACCTGAATACGGGCAAAGCGCTGGTCGACATGCTCGACGGTTGCCAGCACCGGGGCCCGGACTCAACCGGGTTTGCGCTTTATGAAAAAGCACATTCCGGCCAGTTGAGACTGAGGTTTTTCGTAGGCGAGGGTGACCAGACCTCCGCGGCTGTAGCACGGATCAGGACAGCGCTGGCCGATCACGACGCATCCATAGTCGAGGAAGAAATTATCGGCAATAACTTCCGCGTCATCGTAGACTTTAGAGGAAACCTGCAGAAATTTTCCTATGCCATGGAGCACGCAGCCAAGGTAATATCCATTGGATCGAGCCTGGAAATCGTAAAAGACGTCGGTAGCGCCGACGACGTCGACAAGAAGTACGATGTCAACAAGTTCGATGGCAGCCACGGACTGGGACATGTGCGACTGGCTACGGAATCCGACGTCAAACCGGAGGCCTCTCATCCATTCTGGGCCACCGGCTTCGGGGACATCGCGATTGTGCACAACGGACAGATCACCAATTACTGGAAGATGCGGCGCAGGCTGGAACGCCGGGGTTTCGAGTTTACAACCGACAACGACAGCGAACTTATTGCGGTTTATCTTGCCGACAAGCTGTCCCAGGATATTTCTCTGAAGGATGCGTTACGTACTTCCATAGACGATCTGGACGGCACCTTCTCGTTCCTGGTTTCAACCGCCAGCGAGATCGGCTATGCCAAAGATCGTCTCGCCGCCAAACCCATGGTGATGTACGAAAATGACGACCTGGTTGCAGTGGCGTCCGAAGAAGTTTCACTCAATAAACTATTTCCGGGTCAGGCCTTGCAAACCAAAGAGCCGTTGCCGGGCACTTACGCAACATGGTCACGATCGATCTAGCGCAGGTCCCGGTTCGCAAGGCCAATGAGCAGATCCGCGAACATGGCGAAGCAGGCGAAGACGTAGAAGTCCTGAACCCCGATGCCCGGCACCATATCGGGGTCGGGCTGACCTCCCCCATCACGGTACACATCAAGGGCTCGGCCGGCTATTTCTGTGCCGGATTGAGCGACAAAGCCAGGTTTATCGTGGATAACAACGCCGGCTGGGGTCTTGGCGACAATATATACGACGGCACGGTCATCGTCGGTGGCAACGCGGGGGCCATAGCTGCGGTTGGCATACGCGGCGCCGAAATCATCATCAAAGGCAACATGGGTTCCCGCGCCGGGCAAGTGATGAAGGCGGGGACCCTGCTTTGTGCCGGCAACGCCAATTTCATGGCCGGTTACATGCTGTACGGCGGCCGTATCATTATCCTGGGAGATTCCGGCGAGCGTGTCGGTGAGGACATGACCGGCGGTGAAATTTTTGTGGGCGGCAAGGTGCAGGATCTCGGCAGCGACGCCAGACTCACCGACATGACCGGGCAGGAAGACGACAGCATTCGCGCCTTTCTGGACCAGTACGAAATACCGTTCAAGGGAAACCTGCAGAAGATCGTCAATGCAGGCAAGAAACTGCGTTACGGCTCTGCGGAGCGGCAAATGCGCAGCATCCCATTTTTCAATTTTTCCGGTGATTCCACGTACTGGAACCCAAAGGTACAAGAAGACATCCAGGTCAAATCACAGAGCGGTCGTTATCGGATCCGTGGCTACGGCACAGCCCGCGCCCTGCCCCATCTGTCCGATCTGGCCTTCGCCAAAGACCTGTCGGGAATCAACGAGACATCCGATGTCGTGTCTAAAGTACACATGTACACCGAGATCGGCGGGTTGCATGGCGCCAACCCATTGAAACTCAGCATGCCGGTAATGGTGGCACCGATGAGTTACGGGGCCCTCAGCCGTTCGACGAAATATGCCATCGGGCTGGCGTCGGCCATGTCGGATATTGCCGAGAACACCGGTGAGGGCGGCATGAGCGATGCGCAGCGCAACGCTGCGAAGCAGTTGATATTCCAGTGCCTGGGCGGCAGACTGGGCTGGAACATCCATGATATGAAGCGTGCCGACGGCCTTGAGATATACATCTCTCAGGGCGCCAAACCCGGCCTGGGCGGCCAGTTGATGGCCAAAAAGGTGACCCAGGAATTGGCGGATATCAGAGGTATTCCCGCGGGAATCGATCTGCGATCACCCTCCCGGCACCCCGACATCCTTGGCGCCGATGATCTCGTCATCAAGATCGAAGAGTTCCGCGAAGCCACCGGCTACCGCCTGCCTGTCAGCGTCAAACTGGGCGCCGGCCGTATTCGGGATGACATCAAGATTGCCGTAAAAGACGGGTTCGACTTCATCGAACTCGATGGTATGCAGGGCTCGACCGGCGCCGGCAGTTCGGAGGTGATCGACTTCGTCGGCATCCCGACGCTGGCGGCGATTATTGAAGCGGAAGAAGCATTGGCGGAAATCGGGCGGCGCCAGGATACGCAAATTATATTGATGGGCGGGATGCGCGATGGTGTTGATGCCGTCAAGGGCCTGTGCCTGGGTGCCGACGCAGTGGCCTTTGGAACCGCGGTCATCATCGCCGGTGGCTGCATCGCCTGCATGCAATGCCACGTCGGGCAATGCGTTACCGGCATTGCGACGCAGGATCCGAAACATGAAAAACGTTACCAGCCCAAAATCGAAGCACAAAACATCCACCGCTTTTTCGAATCCGTGCGGTGGCAGATCGCGGCCATCACTCACGCTCTGGGCCACGCCGACGTGGGTGAACTCAGCCGCGAGGATCTGGTTGCACTAACGGCGGAGGCTGCGGAGATCAGCGGGCTGCCGTACCACCCGGAACTGCGCCACCGCCAACCGGCGGCGCGGGCAAGCGCATGACGGTATACGACATCAACAGAATCCTGATGCCGGAGGCGCCGGCTGAGTATATCGACGATACCACCGAAGGCCACTACGTTCCGGCCCCGTGCCAGGTCGCCTGCCCCGTCGGCACCGACGCACCGTCTTATCTCGCCTACATCTGGGAACAAAAACTCGATGAGGCGTTCGAGGCCATTACCGCCACCAACCCCTTCAGTTCCATTTGTGGCCGGGTGTGCGATGCGCCGTGCGAGCCGGCCTGCCGCCGCGCCGACAGCGACGGCCCGGTGCAGATCAGAAATCTCAAGCGCTATGTCATGAACGAGCTCGGCGCCACCTGGGAGCCGCAGACGTGCCCGGTGACGCGCGATCAATCGGTCGCCATTGTCGGCGCCGGACCGGCGGGACTGGTAGCGGCGCACGACCTGAGCGTGGCGGGCTTCAAGGTCAGCGTATATGAGATGTCCGATCGTCCCGGCGGTATGATGGTGTGGGGCATCCCCGCTTTTCGCCTGCCCCCCGGGATAATCGATGAAGACATCAACCGGCTGCATAAAAAATGCCCGGGCCTCGATGTCCATCTCAATACCGCACTGGGCCGCGACATCACCCTGCAAACGCTGAAACAAAAACACGATGCCGTGTTGCTCACCATAGGTGCATGGTGGGGCAAGCCGATGCTGATCCCCGGCGAAGATGACGAACGCGTCGTCGACGGTGTCGGCTTCCTGCGCCGGGTCAACGCCGGCGAACGCCCGCAGCTCCCGCATACGGTGGTGGTGATCGGCGGTGGTGATGTCGCCATGGATGCCTGTCGTGTGGCCAAACGTCTGCCCGGTTGTGAACATGTCATTGTCGTCTACCGCAGGAGTCCGGATGAGATACCGGCACGCCCCATTGAACTGCAGGGCGCCGTCGATGAAGGCATCGAGTTCATGTACAACACGCAACAAGTGGCGGTGCAAACCAGCGGCGACGACCTGTTACTCAACTGCGTACACACCGAAATGGGGGAACCCGATGCGGATGGCCGACGCCGACCTCTTCCGCTCTCCGGAAGCGAGCACGACATCAAATGTGGCATGGTCATTGCCGCCGTAGGTCAGCAAAGCGAATGTGATGAACTGGCTCAATTGGGTTTGATGTCGGGCGACCGGGTCAACACGGAATGGGACAGCATGCGCACTACGGACCCCGGGGTATTCTCTGCCGGCGATGGTGCGTTCGGCGGATCAACCATCGTCATGGCCATGCATCATGGTCAGCGTGCCGCGTATTACATCAAGCACCACCTGGAGGGCCATCAAAACCCACTGCCCTATCGCACGCCGTATCGCACACGCCGGGTCCCCGTAGCGCAGGACCTGCAGTGGGAACTGCTGCCGGAGCAGCATCCGAAGTTTTTCGGACTGGGCGAGACCCCCATAGAGTTCCCCGAAATCGAGGATACCTACAGCCGGGAAACGGCATTGAAAGAAGCCGCCCGCTGCTACCGCTGCGATGCGGAAACGGGTTCCTCGGATTATTCGGTCAGGCAACGCGAAGATATCTTCTCCATGGCCCGCATCAACCCGATGGACGCAGCAAAGAACAACGCCATGTTGTCCCGTATACTGGAACCGCGGGAAAATCCGGCACCTCCAAACAAACCCGCCAGTCTGGACGATATAGTATTCCTGCCCGCGAACTTGTCGCGCCTGGTGATCGATCCCTATCGGGAAGCGTGCAAAACAGATATAGACGTGGGCAATGGATTACACTTGGGCCACCCGTTTCTGGTCACCGGTTTCGACAACACGCCGTTCGAAGTCAAATGCGCGGTGGCCGCCGGACTGAATGAAGTGGATTGTCCCTATTTAGGACAAGAACCCATTACGGAAGATACGCGCTGGTGGCAGTTGATCGCCGATGCCAGCCAAGCCGACGTCCATGCGGAAGCCATCTTGTACCCGGCGTGCAGTGCACCTGACACGTTCGATGAGGCACGACTAAAAAACAACCAGACGATTGGCCTTTACGTATCTTCGGCGAGCGAAATCGAGAGCGCTATCGAACACGGACTGGACAGGGGCTTCGATATTCTGTTACTGGATGGCTGCGGGTCATTAACCACACCCTGGCCGGAGATAAAAGGTGCGCCTGATTTTTCTTTATTGCGTGATGCCGTCGCATTTTTAAGAAAACTGGATCGCGAAGAGGAAATCGACTTGATCTGGTTCGGCGGCGTTCGTTCCGGCACTGATGCAGCAAAACTATTAGGCATGGGTGTCGTCGCCGTAGTTCAGGGTACGGCCATAGGCATGGCGGCGGGAGGAGAAATCCAGGCTGATTCTCTGGCGTTCAGCAGCAACTACAGTGAAGAAGACAGAACCACCGCCGTCATCAACCTGATTCGCGCCAACTCGGGAGAGGCATCGATGATGGCCCGATGTACCGGTAAAACCGTGTTATATAACATCGAACCCGAAGACTTGCGTGCGATCACCCTGGTGACCTCCAGGGATACCGGCATCCCCATGGTCGGTACGTCGAAATAAAAGCGGGGTCAGATCCCACTTTTACGCATCGTGCACCGCCAGTTCCGGCGGCGCTACAAGTTTTGCGATCCGCTTTGCAAAATAGTAGATGCGCTTCAGTTTTTCGATGTACTCAACTTCAATTGCGTATGCCGCCAGGCGGTGGGGTGCGTCGGCAACCAAACGCTGAGCCTGATGCCGTGTCGCGGCTTCGGTTTTCTTGTTTATTTCTCTTTTCATGGAAATAACAGATTGAGCGGCCCGTTCATCGTTTTCGACAAGGGCGTGCAGCGCCTGTTTTACGGAATTGGAAATCGACTGATGCAGGTCGCGGAGAACGGCTTGAGTCACCGCGCTAATGACGAAATCGCGCTCTGCAATATGCTCAGTCAGCTTGACGATATCGGTCTCGATGATGTCCCCAATGCTCTCCAGATTATTGGCTGCATCCAGCAGTCTGGATAACTGATCACTCTGTGCCTGAGATAAGGGTTGTTTGACTACCTGGCCAAGAAATCGAACGATTCGTTCGTGAAGCAAGTCAACCTTGTCGTCAATTTCCGCGACCTCCCTCAATGCCTCTCGATTGGCGGACAAAAATGCGGGCAAACTGTTATCCACCATTTCCTGTACGTATCCGCCCAGATGGCCGATTTCCAGTCTTGCCCGATCCAGCGCCAGAGAGGGCGTTACGATAAGCGCATCATCCAGGAAATTGGCCGCAACGATTACACGCTCTTCTTTGAGCGGGGCATCCGGGACAACCCACTCGCAGAACTGCGCGAACAAGTTTGCAAAAGGCAGAAACAGGAAAGCGATGCCGACATTAAAAATGGTGTGGGCGTTGGCAATCTGCCGTGGCGTTTCCTCGGCCAGTTTGTCCAACCCGGTCATCTCCGGACCGGCGACCGGAGAGATGTAACGGACCAACTCGGCGAAAGGCGGAATGAACCAGACAATGAGCAGCACTCCCACGATCTTAAACGCGACGTGTGCAACCGCAACACGAATCGCTTCACGCGGCTTCCCGATCGCGGCTAGTCCGGCGGTGACACAAGTGCCGATGTTGGCGCCCAAAGCAAGCGCAATTCCGGCTTCCAGGGACACCAGACCCTGCAACGCGAGGGCAATAATTACACCCATAGTGGCCGATGAGGACTGGATCAGGCCGGTGAACAAAGTCGCCACCAGAATGCCGATCAGCGGATTCGAAACGTTCTGCATCAACTCGATAAATGGAGCATAGGTGCGCAGCGGCCCCATAGCATCGCTCATCATACCCATACCGAAGAAAATCAAGCCGAGCCCCATGATGAGTTGCCCGTATTGCTTGGTTCTCTCCCTCTTGCCGGTAAAAATCAGAAAGAATCCAACAGCAATCAGCACCAACGCATACTTGGTCACTTTGAACGCAACGATCTGCGCCGTTATCGTGGTGCCGATATCAGCACCGAGTATGATGCCTATCGCCTGCGACAGAGACATCAGATTAGCGGTGACGAAACCAACCAGCATGACCGTCGTAACCGAAGAGGATTGAATGATGGCGGTGACAAACGCTCCCGTAATAAGACCCATCAAACGGCTTTTGGTGAGCGCCGCAAGGACACGTTTCATGCTGTCTCCTGCAACAGCTTTGAGTGACCCGGCCATTTGCTCCATTCCAAAAAGAAACAGCGCCAATCCACCCAACAGCGTCATGCCCATTGTCCACCAGTCCATTCCTGGTTCAACATCGCCGGCGCTGAAGGCCGGCCCGCTCACCAGCAGGACGAGAACTGAAAGCGACGGTAGTGACAAGGCTTTAGGTGAATTTCTGAAATAACTGTGTCGATACACTGAAAATTCCTCGCACAGGGAGAAAAAGCCGGTGGCTATGGAGAAAAGCGAACCACCATGATAATCGTGTCGGATGTGGGGATGCTAACCGACATGAATGCTGATTCATCAGGTTGGTTTTTTATCCGCCCAAATAGGCTTTTTTCACGTCATCATTCGCCAGAAGGCTCTTGGCTTCTCCTTGCAGGATCACATTTCCCGTATCCAGCACGTAGGCGGTGTCGGCCAATGACAGGGCCAGCATCGCATTCTGCTCGACGAGAATGATGGTTCTTCCCTTTTTGTGGATTTCCACGATGATTCTGGCAATCTCCTGGCACATGATCGGCGACAAACCGTGCGAGGGTTCATCCATTACCAGCAACCTGGGCCCCGACATAAGGGCGCGCGCCATCGCCACCATTTGCTGCTGCCCACCGCTAAGGGTCCCGGCCAGTTGTTTTATGCGCTCTTTTAGAATCGCAAAGTGCTCGAAGACCATTTCCAGATCCTGATTGTACTGGGCTTTGTCCTTTCGTAAATATCCGCCCATCTCAAGGTTTTCCATAACCGTCATCTGCGGAAAGACCCGCCTTCCCTCCGGGACATGGGCGATGCCCAGTTTGTTGATCTTTTCCGGCGGCATGTGGTCTATTCTCTGGCCGTCGAAGATGATCTCCCCGCTGGAGGGGTGATTCAGTCCCGTGATGGCCCGCAGCGTTGTCGTCTTTCCTGCGCCATTGTTGCCGATCAGAGTAACGATGCTGCCTTCCGCAACCTCCATCGACACATCTTTTACGGCGGCGGTCTTGCGATAGTGGACCGAGATATTCTTAACGCTCAACAACAATTTCTTCGGCTCCCAGATAAGCTTCTATGACCTTTGGATCATTCCTGATTTCTTCGGGCAGCCCTTCGGACAGCTTTTCTCCGAAATCAATAACGGTTATCTTTTCGCAGATGCCCATGACCGTTTTCATGTTGTGTTCGACCAGCATGATGGTCATGCCGCGTTCTTTGTGGAGCTTGCCGATGACCTCGGTCATATGCGCGGTCTCGGTTGGATTCATGCCCGCTACCGGTTCATCCAGCATCAGCAATTCGGGCTCGGTTGCCAGCGCGATGGCGATACCCAGTACACGCTGGAATCCGTGCGCCAGGTTGGCGGCGAGTTCATGCCTGAGGTCGTAGAGCCCGACGAATTCCAGTATTTCTTCGGCCTTTTCTTCATCCTGTCTGCGCAATTTTACGGTATTGCTGAACAGCGTCTTCAACAGAGTTTGCCCGGTATGCAAATGCCGGGCGACGGTTACATTTCTTAGCACAGTGAAATCGTGAATGAGCGCGTCTCGCTGGAAGGTGCGTACCGCGCCCCGGGCCGCGATTTTGCTTGGAGATATGCCCGAGATGCGCTCGTTCTTGAAATAGACCGCTCCCGATGACGGTTTGTAAACACCGCTGATTACGTTGAACAGAGTCGTTTTACCCGCGCCGTTAGGCCCGATGACGCCCCTGATTTCACCGGTCTCGACCTCCATACTCAGATCGTTCAGGGCCGACAGCCCGCCAAAATATTTGCTCAGCCCCCGTGTTTCCAGCAGCGCCATGATTTCAGGAACCTTTAGGGTGTTGTGAAAAGGCCGGGCTTGATGCAGTCATAGTTCTCACCATCCGTCAGGCCGGGCCCCTGGGCAGCAACCGATCGAAGGCGGGCACCTTGCGTAGAATAGCCATGCCCTTGGGTAAAAGTATTTCCAGTCCACCGGGCATTACCACCAGAAAGAATATCAGGATAACACCGGCGATCAGCGGACGCCACTCCTCCATGGGTCTGCTCAACTCGAGCACGATAGTCATTACTATAACGCCCAGGATGGGTCCCCAGAACGTTTCCACCCCCCCTACCACAACAAATATGATCAGGTATACCATCAACGTCGCCTCGAAACTGTGCGGATCGATGGCGCCCTGGTGGTGAGCCATGAGCGCACCCGCGATGCCGGCGAAAAACGCACCGATAATGAAGGCCGTGGCGCGGTATGCGGGTACGTGTATGCCGATGGTCTCACACAATGTGGGGTCGGTATGGATGGCCTTGAATGTGTCGCCGATATGCGAGCGATCTATGCGGTACATGAACCATATCGATATCACGGCGATGCCAAGGCAGAAATAATAATAGACGATCATATCGCTGATATCGAACGGGCCAATTTCCGCCGGCGGTATGTTGATCAGGCCGCGTGGTCCGCCAAATGGATTATGAAACTTGACCCATATCAGGCGCACAAATTCTCCCAACGCGAAGGAACCGATAAAAAAACCAAAACCAACCGTGCGCAACAGCGGGAATACGATTATGAAGCCGATCGCACCGGCCACGCAGCCCGACACGGGCAGACTCAGCCAGAAGGGCCAGCCCAACAGTTTCGTAATCAAGGCGGATGAATAAGCGCCAACCCCCATGGTAACGATGTGGCTCAAAGACCAGTCGCCGGTGGTGTTAACCAAACGGTAACTCTGGGCGAGTATCAGGTTGAACATCAGGATGATCAGCACCTCAACCTGGTAAAGCTCGACTATGTACGGCATGGCGCAGGCAACGGCGGCCACGGCCGCAATTCCCAGTAGCTTTATCCACATGGAATCAAGCCTTTACTTTGCCGAGCAGGCCTTCGGGTTTAACGATAAGAATCAATGCCATGAGCCCAACGCCGGCCATGGTCGCGACCACGCCGTCGACCAGCGTGGTGACGAAGGTGTGGATGAAGCCGAGAATGAAAGCCGCCAGAACCGCACCGGCGATGCTCTCCATTCCACCCACGATCACGATAATGAACGCGGTAATAATGATGTCATGACCCATGTAGGGCGTAACGGGATGAATCGGCGCCATCAAGGCGCCGGCAATGCCGGCGTAGCCCCCTGCGATGGCCATCGCCAGCAGAGTAATCTTGTGTATGCTGATGCCTTGCAACGCGGCCACCTCGGGGTCCTGCGCACAGGCGCGCAGGGCCTTGCCGATTTTGACGTTGTACAGAAAATACCAGAGTGCACCCACCATGACGATGACCGCCGGGACAACCAACAGCCTCTGCCAGCCGATGAACGCCCCGCCCAACTCCAGTGCACCCATATACGGGGTAGCAATGGCTCTCATCAGACCTACCCCCCAGGCTTGCCCAACCAATACCTGCAGGACGAAGGCGAGACCAGCGGTGGCCATGAAACCGGACAGGACATTACCCTGGGTAGGCCGGAAAATGAACCGCTCCGTCAACATGCCGACGACGGCGACTATGGGAAAAGCGGCGAGCACGGCAAAGGGAAACGGTACACCCAGAGTGGTATAGAGAAGAAACACGACGTACGCGCCGAGCATATAGAATTCGCCATGGGCGAAATTCGCCATTTTCATTACGCCGAAGCCAAGCGCCAGGCCCACGGCAACGGTCGCATAGACCGAACCCTGGATGATCGAGTTCGCTATGCTCTGTATGAATGTCGA
>CAXMTM010000017.1:0-2741 GCA_964196385.1 Arenicellales bacterium | reverse complement strand
GGCGGTTGTACTGTTGGTTGCGCTCCGGGTGCTTCTCGTTGAGGGCCTTGCTGGAAACGAAGTTCAAAATTACATCGCGCTGGTCCTTGGGTTTGAACAGCGTGTCATCGGTCAGGGGATAATCGGGCGCGGCACGACCGTTCAGGGAAACCATGGCAGCGCCATAAGTACCGGCACCGCCCAGCAGTGCCCCGCCGCCGCCGACCGCGGCCCGTTTCAAAAACAATCGGCGCTCCGAGTTGTCCAGCATTCCGCTTGGCCCGCCACCCCTCGCCCCGGATTCACCGCTGGATTCTGTATCTGCCGTGGTCTTTGCCGTGTCCGTACTCGGAGATTGTGGTGTGGTGTTTTCGCTACTCATCGCTATACCTCTGGTTCATGTCGACTCAACTAATGACACGGCAATTCATTTAACCTGATTCGTGGGCCATGAGTCCTGAATTGTACTATATTAATGCTCCGGCGGGACTGCGCCCCTCTTCCCCTGAACAACAAAGGAGATTCAGGATGTTCCTCGATTACTTGTCCCTGACCATCATGATAGTCGTGTTTCTGATTCTTGTTTACGCGGCCATCTACATCCACGACATCCCCTACGAGATGGCCAAAAAACGCGATCATCCCCACCAGGACGCGATCCACTACGGCGGCTGGCTGAGCATGTTTACCTTGCACGCCATCTGGCCGCTGCTGTGGATCTGGGCCACCATGTACAAGCCCGGCGTGGGCTATGGTTTTCATCTTGATGAGCCCGGTGGTTCCGGCGCACGGATTGATGATCCCGGGCGAGACGAATTGATCCACACCATCAACGCATTGCAGGAGCGTGTCGCAACACTTGAGGGCCGATTGGCCGGATTGGATACGTCATGATCGAATTACTCATCCTCACTTACGCCGCTATTCTGTGGGTGGTGTTCAAGGTATTCAAGGTTCCAATCAACAAATGGACCGCAACGACGGCTGTCGTGGTTGGATTGTTCGCCATCGGTTTTATCATCTTGATCATGAATTTCTATCACCCATACAGCCGGGATGCGCGGCTGTACTTCTACACCACGCCTATATACTCGCGCGTCGACGGCCGGGTTGTAGAGGTGCCGGTGGAACGCAATACGCCGTTGAAGAAGGGTGACGTGCTGTTCCGATTCGATCCGCGCCCCTTCGAGATAAAAGTCGAAGGCCTGCAAGGCGCGCTGCAAGGCACGGTGGCGGAACGGGACAGGAGCAAGGAAGAATACGATCGGAGTCTGGAACTGCTTGCCAAGGGCGCCGGTGCGGAAAGGGAGGTACAAAGGTGGCGCATCAGGTACGAGACTGCTGTCGCGGATATCGAGGCAAATGAGGCGAAGTTGGACAGAGCCTTGTATGATCTGGAGGAGGAAGTGGTGGTGCGGGCGCCAACTGACGGTTATGTGACTCAGGTACGGCTGCGTCCGGGTATGTCGGTGGTTGCGTCACCTCAGTTCATCGCGGCATTGACCTTCGTGCATGCCGAGGATCAGGAACTGGTTGCGGCGTTCCCACAGAATGGATTGCAGAATATCGAAGCGGGGAACGATGCCGAGGTCACGTTCGATGCCATCCCGGGGCGAGCCTTTAAAGCCCAGGTCAAGCAAGTGTACCCCGCGATAGCGCAGGGTCAGTTGACACCTAATCCCAGCGGACTCCTGATTAACTTCGACAACATTGTAAAGAGTGGTCAGCAGGGGCGCGTTCCTGTGAAAATCACAGTGCTGGACGATCTTTCCGAGTACCAGCTGCCCGCCGGGGCCAAGGCCGAGGTGGCCGTATACAGCGAGAAGTGGCACATCGTCGCAATAGTTCGGCAGGTGCTGTTCCGGGTCAGGAGCTGGGAGAAGTACATATTCATCGGCGGTTGAAAAGATTCCACAGAAGTTGGCGACGCCCACCCGGTCGACAAAGGTTGACGATAGCTGTGTCATAGCCGACTATCCGCGGGCACAACTTTGCAGGAATCACACTTGATGTTGAAACGGAAAAATCCATACAGGGTTCAATTGCCGGCGGTGGGAAAACAACCCATATGGGCAATTGCCCTGACGCTGATCATTGCCGCCTGCGCGCAGACGGGCGGCACGACGGCCGAACAACGGATGGATGCCCCTCCTGCTCCCGTCATGTCAGGGGCGGAAGCCAAAGACGAAGGATGGCCGCGGGAGATTCCTACGGCAAAGGGAACCGTCGTGATCTACCAGCCTCAACCGGAGAAACTTGAGGGCGACCGGTTGAGCGCGCGTGCCGCCATCGCAATAGAACTCAAAGGCGGAGAGGAACCTGTTTACGGGGCGGTATGGATGGATTCGCGCCTGGAGACGGATCGAGCGGATCGCACCGTCATGATCACAGAGATATCGGTCACTCAGGTACGCTTGCCGGAAGAGTATCGGCAACACTCCGAAGACCTTGGCGCACTGCTCGAAAAAGAAATCCCCAAATGGAACCTGCCCATCTCCATGGATCGCTTGTTGACCAGCCTGGATCTGGCACAGACAAGGTCCGAGGCATCCGAGAAAATAAATACCGACCCGCCAGGGATTTTGTTCTCGACAGAGCCCGCGGTGCTGGTCAGTATCGACGGCGAGCCACGCCTTCGACAGGAGGAAGGCAGCACGCTGATGCGCGTGATCAACACGCCTTTTACCCTCTTGCTGGACCCATCCAGCAACACCTACTACCTCAATGCCGATGCCGAGGCGTGGTATCAGGCCGGCGATATC
>CAXMTM010000016.1:0-2005 GCA_964196385.1 Arenicellales bacterium | reverse complement strand
ACCTTGATGAAGGAGTCAATGTATCACGGTGTGCGTACCGCGCTTATCCATCCAGGATTCGTCGATACGCCGATACTCAGGGGAATGCCGGAAGGTTATATTGACAACTATATTCTGCCCGACACACAGTTGGGGCGTTTGATTAAACCTGAGGAAATAGCGGACGCGATCTGTTTCCTCATCACTAATTCGGCAGTAAGCGGCGAGTTGTGGGCGGATGCGGGTTGGCACCCGTCGGCCAACTGAGTTCGAGGCACCCACAGTAACAACTGTTCGTTGAAGTATTAAATGGTCAGAGCCTGACCACGAACATGCCTGCTGTCATCCCCCATCAGGTACAGGTAGGCGGCGGTAATTGCCGCCGGCGCCCTGACCGTCCCCGAGACTTCCCCCGGATGAGATAACCTGCGCATCGATGTCTGCACCGGGCCCGGGTCGATGGTGTTGATCCGGATCGCGGTGTTCTGTTCCACTTCGTCGGCCCAGGCCTGGGCTAAAATTTCTAACCCGCCATAGGCAACGGCGTAAGCTCCCCAATAGGCCTGGCCCCGCCTGCCGGTATGCGCGGATGTGAACAGGATCGAGGCGGCTGCGGAGCGTTTCATCAGTGGAAACATGACCTGGGTGAGAACCCAGGGGGCGTTCAGGTTGACCTGAAGTGTCTGCTGCCAGGTTTTGTTATCCACGCTGTGCATCGGCGTCAGCCCTTTAAGTTGACCGGCGTTATGTAGCAAACCGTCCAGGCCCTGGAAATCGTGTTCGATGCCGGCGCCGATTTGCAGGGCGCTTTCGTGGTCCAGGTCCATGAGATCCTGAACGACCAGGGCAGGTTTCGGTGCACCGGTGGCCACTATGTCATCGTATAGTGTTTCCAGTTTCCGGGTTTTCTTGTCGAGCAGGATCAGGCGGGCGCCGTGAATGGCAAAGCTTTTTGATACTGCACGCCCAATGCCGTCCGCGGCACCCGTAATCAGTATGCGCTTGTCTTTAAGGACGTCGGCGGGCGGATCGTAGTCCAGAAGGTTATCAATCATTGACGTTTGTTTCCCGCGCCCGGGTTTCTATGGCCTCGGGGTGCGCAGTCTCAGTGCTGCCCGAAACTCCCAGATCGGCAAATTTACGGGCACCGGGGAGAACGCTTGATTCAAACGATCCGACCATGCGATTGAACTGACTCACACTCGCGTCCAGGTTCTTGCCCAGCTTGTTGAGATGTTCCGCCAGAGTGCCGATGCGCTTGTGCAACGACCGCCCCACTTCAAAGATTTTTTCGGCGTTTTGGTTCAGGGTTTCCTGGCGCCAGCCATACGCTACGGCACGAAGAACGGCGACAAAGCTCGTCGGCGTGGTCAGGATCACCCGCCGGGCCAATGCGTCCTCCAGCAGGTTGCGATCCAGATCCAGAGCTGCGCTGAGAAACTGCTCACCGGGTATGAACAGGACGACGAATTCGGGCGCCCTTTCGAACTGGTCCCAGTAACGCTTGGTGGCGAGTTCTTTTACGCGTTCCCGCAGGTGACGGGCGTGCCGTTTGAGGTGCTGTTGCCTGGCCTGGGTGTCGACGGCCTCTATCGCGCTCAGATAGGCATCGAGAGGGGTTTTGACGTCGACCACGATCTGCCGGTTCCCGGGCAAGTGGACGAGCATGTCGGGCCGCAGCGCCCCGTCTTCGGTCCTGGTGTAAACCTGCTCTTCGAAGTCACATCGATCCACCATACCCGCCAGTTCAACCAGGCGCCGCAGGGTGAGTTCACCCCATTGACCCCGCACTTCCGGCCGGCGCAGGGCTGTCACCAGGTTACGGGTTTCCAACTGCAGGGTATCCTGGCTCTTGATCATCGATTCCAGTTGTTGGTTCAATGAACCCTGGCCTTCACGCCGCGTCTGCTCCAGGTTAACGAGTTGTGCTTCAGCCCGGGCGAGCGCCTCGTGGACCGGTTTTACCAGGCCCGCAATGGCCTGATGTTTGAGGTCGAGATCTCCCCGGGCCTTAACCTGAAAACGT
>CAXMTM010000015.1:0-6849 GCA_964196385.1 Arenicellales bacterium | reverse complement strand
TTAGCAGCCGTTTGGATCGCTTTGATATCTGCTGTTGAAGGGTGTATCTGTCCGCGAAATTCGCCATGCTGCCGATGATTCCCCGTTCCTCGTCATAGCGCTGGAATCCGAGAAAGTGCTGTCTGAACAGCGTATTTGTGTCCGTGTAGTAGTTCGCCTTGACCATCGACCAGGGAAGATTCATGGCTACAAATGGGCCGGCGAGGGCGAAAAGTGCAACACACACCGGCACTATGCGGCATTGGCGTGCCCTGAAGAACCGGTACAAAAGCCACAGTGTGATGATCGGGTAGGTCAGCACCAGGCCGGGGTGGATGTTGGTGGCGAGTCCCCAGAGTATGCCCGCCATAATCCACTGCCTGATGCTGTTTCTGTCCAGCAGCAATAACACAATGCCCGAGATGACGATGCCCGCGCCCGCCAGTTTGTACCAGACGATCAGGTAGTTGGAGATCATGAAGGCAGTGGCGGAAACCAGCAACGTGACCAGCAAGGGGCGTGGTTTGCGCGGGGAAAAGTATGCGTGCAGCGCAAAAACCGGCAACAAAACCAGAACGTTCAGGCCAATCCCGAACAACGTATAAAAACCGCTGCTGTGTGCGATGTCCGTACCTAAGGGGCTGGCGATGCCTCTGACTACCGCATAGATGACACCCATAATGATGCCCCGGTCCTGGACGGAATAAACAAGTTTCCCGTCGGCGTAGAAACTGGAAAATGGTTCGTCGTGGTATATGGCAATACCATTGACGTACTGAAAGGCCGGGTCCAGTGCGTAGAAGACCTCATAGGTGAGATTACGAAGGTGCAGGTAAGTGAACGTGTTGAGCGGCAACTCCAGGTTTTTCGTGAGCAGCGCCGCCATACACAGAATTACGATCAATACCGCCAGCAGCTCAAACTTTAGTGATCGAAGGTTTATTGCAAGTACCGATAATTTTTTTCCGGCGGCGAGCAGGGCGATCAGGACCAGGTTCAATATTATGTACGCTGCCAGGAGCGACCTGCCGGCCGGCGCCGAAAACCACATTTGATGCAGCAGCAGGACAGGGTATAAAGCCAGAAAAAAGAACAGAGACAAGGGTGTGAGCCAGGCCAGAAACTTTTCTTTATTTCCTTCTTCGAGCAACACACAGCACGCCAGGAACCCGGGCAGAAGGAAAAGCAGCAGCAGTACGGCGGCCAGGATATAGGCGAAGTCCCTGTCATCGTAAAATTCCAGGGGCACGATCTCGATTTTATCTATGTACGCAACAGCCGTGATATCCGGATCCTGAAAAGCACAGTGGAAATACAGTGTGAGGTGATCGTATCGTTTGTTATCCAGTGAAAAATATACCGGCCCTTTGTGGTAGTCGAGGTAAGTGTGCTCAAAGGTCCTGGGGATTTCCTGCCCGTTTTCGAGGGTCTCGTGCTTCCCTATGTAAGAAACATCCGCCGACCCGCCAAGGGTTATGCGCATTTTCTGGTCCTGTACGCGGTGCTGAACCGGAATGCGAATGAACACTTGCCTTGCTCTGGAGCAATCGATGGACACGGCGAGTTGCGAGCCCACCGCCTCCGTCTGTACCGTATCCGGGTGGGATGTAATGATGTCCAGACCATCGAATTCATCAATGACCAGTGAATTGTCCGAGGCCGGGACCGGCGTGCTCCACGGAATAAGGAAAACCGCGATCAGAACGCATCGCAAGACCATGACAAAACCCTTCAGCCTGGGATCCTCATTGAGTTTGTGGGGACAGCCGCAACACCGGTTCCGAATCGTATATAGTTAACCCTTATTATATAACCAGCCTGTACAGACCCGGATACCGCGTGCCCCGCCTTGAATCAGACAAAATGGTATTGAACTTATGAATCAACCCGGGGCGGTTCCCCTCTACGTGGACCTCGATGGCACACTGACCCGCAGCGACATGTTCGTAGAGTCGATTTTTGCACTGTTGATGTCAAACCCGCTAATGGTATTTCTGTTTCCTGCCTGGTTGGTGAAGGGCAGGGCGCACTTCAAACGCGAGGTTGCCCGGCGAGTGGACCTGGACATAACCCACAGCCCCTGGTCGGAGAATTTCCTCGGATTCCTCGCTACCCAACGCCGCGAAGGCCGGCGGCTTGTTCTCATTACCGCATCCGATCAGAAGTATGCGGATGCCGTCGCTGCACATCTCGGTATATTTGACGGTGTGGCGGGGAGCGATGGTGCCACAAATCTTTCCGGCACCCGAAAACTGGAGCGTATCCTGACCGAATGTGGAGAAGACGCGTTCGACTATGCGGGTAATTCCAGCGCCGATCTGCATATCTGGCCGCATGCAAAAAACGCCTACCTGGTAAACCCGCTCCCCGGCGTTGTTGCCAAAGCGGATGTCAGCTCTAACGTTGCACGGGTCTTCGACCCCATATCGAACCTGTTCCGCGTTGCGCTCAAGGCCGCGCGGATTCACCAGTGGCTGAAGAACCTGCTCCTGTTCCTGCCGTTGGTATTTGCGCACCGCATCATGGAAGGCCAGTTGTTCCTGCAGACTGCCACGGCGTTTGTTGCGTTTGGGTTGTGCGCTTCCGGTGTGTACCTGATGAACGACCTGTTCGATCTTGAAAACGACCGCAAGCATCCGACCAAGCGATACCGGCCATTTGCCTCCGGCGATTTCCCGCTCGATCTGGCGATGGCTCTGATCCCGGCCTTGCTGCTCGCTTCTGTTGCACTCGGTCTTGTATTGCCCTGGGACTTTCTCGTGGCGCTCGCCATTTATTTTGCTACCACTCTCGCCTATTCCCTGCGCTTGAAGCAGATCGTCATTCTGGATGTTCTGGTGCTGGCGGCCTTGTACACGATTAGATTGCTTGCCGGGGGGGCTGCGGCCGGCGTTTCCGTTTCCTATTGGTTGCTGGTGTTCTCGTTATTTTTCTTTTTGAGCCTCGGTATGCTGAAGCGCTATACCGAGGTGCGCGGCCTTGACGCCGTGACGGACAGTGTCGCCGGCCGCAGCTACCGTGTCGAGGATGCGGAGATATTGAATCAACTCGGTACCGCAAGCGGTTATCTTGCGGTGCTCGTTCTCGCGCTGTATATCAACAGCGACCAGGTACGAATCCAGTATGACCGGCCGGAGATGATCTGGTTTTTGTGCCCGTTATTGCTTTATTGGATCAGCCGCACGTGGCTGCTGGCTCATCGTGGTCAAATGCATGAAGATCCGGTCCTGTTCGCAATCCGAGATCGCACCAGTCACTTGCTGATCGGGTTGTCACTGGTCATTTTGTACCTGGCTTCCTGAAATCTGGCCCGGAAAATAATTTAGTGGAGGTCGAAATGATAACGTGTGGCGAAGTATTACCCTGCATTTTGGAAAACTACGGTATTGAAATGGTGTTCGGCATTCCCGGTGTGCATACGGTGGAGCTTTATCGCGGTCTGCCCGGTACCGGACTCAGCCACATCACGCCGCGGCACGAGCAGGGTGCCGGGTTCATGGCTGACGGTTACGCGCGCGCCGGTGGCAAGCCGGCCGCCTGTTTCATCATTTCCGGTCCCGGTATGACCAATATCGCCACCGCCATGGGGCAGGCTTATGCGGATTCGGTACCCATGCTGGTTATCTCCAGCGTCAACAATACCCGCGAACTGGGTCTGGGGGAGGGGCGGTTGCACGAATTGCCCGATCAGCAGGCCCTGGTCAGAGGGGTTTCGGTATTCAGCCACCGCGTGCTGCGTGCGGCTGAATTGCCGTCCGTTTTGGCGCGCGCATTTACTATTTTTGACAGCGCCCGGCCTGGCCCGGCCCATATCGAGCTACCGCTGGACGTCATTACCGCACCGGGTGAGTCTCTTTCTCCCACTCCCCATCGTACCTGTTCCCGGCCCGGCCCGGATCCGCAAGCCTTACAGCAGGCTGCTGATCTGCTGAAATCAGCGAAACGGCCTTTCGTGGTGCTGGGCGGTGGCACTCGGGATGCGCCGGGCGAGGCCCGTGCACTGGTCGATCGGCTGGGCGCGATGGTGGCACTTACCATTAACGGCAAAGGTGTATTACCGCCAGGTCACCCACTTAGCCTGGGCAGTACATTGCCGCAAAAACCGGTGCTTGATGCGCTGCGGTCGGCGGATGTGGTGCTGGCCATCGGCACCGAGCTCGGCGAGACGGATACGCTGTTGTTCAACAGCCAGCTGGACCTCGGGGGCAAGGTCGTTCGTATCGATATCGAGCTTGAACAACTGACCCGCAACGCGCTGCCCGAAGTGGCACTGTGCGCCGATGCGGGTCTCGCCATGTCGGCGCTATATGACGCTCTGGCCGGCCACCAGCCGGATTCCGCCGCAACACGGGCACTGGTGGCCGGGATGCGTACAGAGCTGGCAGAATTACTCCCGCCGGCGTATCAGGTTCACCACCGTATGCTGGACCGCGTTGCCGAAGCACTGCCGGGGGTGATCATTGTTGGCGATTCGACGCAACCGGTCTACGGCGGCAACCTTTCCTACGAACCGGCCGGGCCGCGGGCCTACTTCAACTCCTCGACCGGCTACGGTACGCTGGGATATGGCCTGCCCGCCGCGCTGGGCGCAAAGCTTGCCTGTCCGGAGCGGCCGGTGGTGTCGATTATTGGCGACGGTGGCATACAGTTTACTATCGGTGAACTGGCCACGGCGGTTGAATTAAAATTGCCGGTGCCGATCATTGTATGGAACAACCAGGGCTATGGTGAGATCAAGCGCTATATGGTCGAGCGTCAGATTCCCCGAATTGGCGTCGACATTTACACCCCCGATTTCCAGGCCATCGCCAGCGGATTCGGCTGCGCCGCGGTCAAAGTGGAAAGTTTTGCCCACCTCCAGGACACGCTGAAAATCGCGCACAAAGCCCACGGGCCCACCTTGGTCGAGATTGACGAGGCCGATGTACAACGCTGGTAACAGATTTCCGCTATACCATGTGCAATATTACAACCCGGATATGCGGGAGGCGCACCCCCGCGCCGAGCTAATATTGTCGATCTAATCTTGTGGAGAGCACACTCTCCCACCCGTCACACCGGATTCGAAGTGCGGCCGTAGAAACCGATCTGTTCATCTGCGCTGAACGCGACGTCGGGCTGCTCGTAATAGGAGAACACCGCAACTATGCGCTCCTTCCCGCCAACCACCGGGGTCACGCGGTGTGCCGTGTAGCGGCCCTTGAATATGCTCAGCGTACCCGGTGTCAGCGCCAGGGTCTGTACTTCGCTGTCGGTGCCGGCGACCAGTCGGGCGACCTGTTCATAATTCGGGTCTGATTCCGTACGCAGGTCTCTGCGATACTGGAACTCGCCACCCGACTCCGGTCCCTGCAACAACAGCGTAGTGGTAAATTCGGAACGATCGAAGTGCCAGTTCAGCGCTTCACCGTGGTGATAAGCCAGTACGTTCGCGCGTGCCAGGGGGTCGGCCATGGCGTACAGCCGCGGTTTGTCCACGGTGGCGGCAAGAAATTCGATGAACGGCGGCCACTCGTAGATCCGGCAAACCAGGTTGTCGGGAATCTGGTCGGCACAGAGCGTGTGATTGACCGTTTCAAAACGTCCCAGGGCTGGATGATCGCCGGGCAACCCTGGAACATGCTCCTGAAAATAGATGTTGTGGCTGCGCCTGTGGGTGAACGCACTTTCCTTGAAGACCGGCTTGAGTTCTTCGGTAATTCGCGTCAGCGCTTGCGGTTGAACGAAGCCCCGCAGATTGAACATGCCTTGTGTTACCAGTTCAGATCGGCATGCTTCGACCAGGGCCTGGGCATCGGGCCTGTGCAGATCATGCAGCGGATATTTATCGAGATCGAGGATGTGGTGCATCCGGGAATGATGTTCGAGCGATGTTGCTTTGTCAATGCAGGGTTGCCCGGCTGCGACGATATGGTTTTATCTATTGTGCACGACTTCGTTCGCGACTAAAGTTGCTGCAACAAAAGCGTGTGGGCTCTTAATAACTTTTCAAGGTTGGATATGGTATCAAAGACAAGAGTGGGAATACTGTTTGGCGGTAAATCCGCCGAGCACGAAGTATCCTTGCAGTCGGCGAAAAACGTCATCGACGCCATAGACAAGGAAAAATATGACATTGTGTTGATCGGCCTGGATAAATCCGGGCGGTGGCTGTTAAACGATACCTCTGAATTCCTGCTGAACACCGGCAACCCGAAACTGATCAAACTCGGCGCGGCATCCAACGCCGTGGCCCTGGCGCCGCAGAGCGGCGGCCAACTATCCAGTCTCTCAGGCAGCCCGCCTCACGCCTCGGTGGATGTGGTTTTCCCCATCCTTCACGGTCCGTGCGGGGAGGATGGCACGGTGCAGGGCCTGCTGAAACTGGCGGATGTTCCCTTTGTGGGATCCGGTGTTCTGGGTTCGGCGGTGGGGATGGACAAGGATGTGATGAAACGCCTGCTGCGGGATGCCGGGTTGCCGATCGGCAAGTTTATAGCAATCAAGACCTGCGATGATGTACCCGATTATGACGATATCAGCACAGAACTGGGGGCAACTCTTTTCGTCAAACCTGCAAATATGGGTTCGTCCGTCGGTGTCAGCAAAGTCGGCAACAGGGACGATTACAATGCGGCGGTCGCAAAAGCGTTTGGCTACGATACCAAAATTCTGATCGAGGAGTACATCCAGGGACGTGAGATCGAGTGCTCGGTATTGGGCAATGACGAGCCCGTTGCATCCGTGCCAGGCGAAGTATTACCCAGTCACGAATTTTATTCTTATGAAGCAAAGTACATTGACGAAAAGGGAGCGGCGCTGAAGATCCCCGCTGATCTGTCGCAGGATGTAGCTGAGAAGGTACGTGATCTGTCCATACAGACATTCAAG
>CAXMTM010000014.1:0-10330 GCA_964196385.1 Arenicellales bacterium | reverse complement strand
GCTTACCGGCGCAGCACCTTGATCAGCGCGCTGTGATCCAGGTCCCCGTCTCCCTGCTCGATGAGTTGATCATAAAGATCCCGGCCCAGCCGGGTCGCCGGCAACTTCACCCCGACCTGCCGGGCCAGATCCAGCGCCTGCTGCAGGTCCTTACGCTGGGTTGACGCTTTACCGCCGGGTTGGAATGCGCCATCGATCATCCGTTGCCCGTGCAACTCCATAATTCGTGACCAGGCAAATCCCCCGCGCAGTGCTTCCCGCATCCTGGAGGCATCGACACCACAGGCCTGTGTTAGCGCAATCGCTTCCGCTACCGCACCGATGGTCAATCCGACGATGATCTGGTTTGCGGCTTTTGCGACCTGGCCCGCACCAACAGCGCCTGCATGGGTGACGTGGGTACCCAGCACATCCAACAGCGGTCGCGCTCGTTCAAAGGCTCCGTCAGTCCCACCGGCCATAATCGTCAGCTTGCCTTCGATGGCGCCGATTTGTCCACCCGACACCGGTGCATCGACGTACTCGCAGCCGGCTTTGTGCACCTCTGCCGCAAATTCCCGGGTGGCCAAAACCGCCGTCGTTCCCATGTCTATGACCAGCGATCCCATTTGCATGCCGCCCAGCACACCATCGTCCGCCCTCAACACACTTTCTACCGCCGGGGTATCGGAAAGCATCAATATGATAATTGTCGAGCGCTGAGCGACCGCCCGGGGCGAAGAAGCAGATGCCACCCCGGCGCGAGCCAGTTCCTGTACCACCGCCTGACTTCGGTTGTGCACCACCAGCTTTGCGCCCGCGCGGTGCAGGTTGAGGGACATGGGTTTACCCATCAAACCCAGCCCGATAAAACCAATTGTCAAATCTTTGACCGACATCGGGGTACCTCGTTTATCCACCCGGATCAAGTTGTTGACCCGGTAGTTTTTTTATTGAGTACGGATTCCGTTATGATACATGACTTCAAACAGGGCAGCGGGCAGAGGACCACTCTCTAAAAGTGACCGGGGATCAAAGAAATTTTTCAGCAACAGACAGGATCGTAGCAATTTTCGATGATGCATTGCGCACGGTATTCGGGCACCCTGCCCGGCACAGGCCGTCACCGGCCGCGGCCTGTGGTAATGAGATCGATACGACAGACAAAGAACATTCCGCGCAGTTGATGCGCGTCAATCACTGCGGTGAAGTCTGCGCGCAGGCGCTTTACCAGGCCCAGGCCTTGACCACCCGCTCGGCATCGGTCCGCAAAGCGATGGAGACCGCAGCCAGCGAAGAAAACGACCACCTGAACTGGTGCCAGGAACGACTGCATCAACTCGATTCGCACAGGAGTTATCTGAATCCTGTTTGGTATTGCGGATCATTCGTGATCGGCGCTGCCTTTGGGATCGCCGGCGACCGCTGGAACCTGGGTTTTCTTGCGGAAACGGAGCGACAAGTCGTCAACCATCTGGAAGGACACCTGAAAAAACTGTCCGCGGACGATCTCAGGAGCCGGGCAATATTGAAGCAGATGCGGGAAGACGAAGCCAGCCACGCAACTCAGGCCGTGAATGCAGGAGCACGAGAACTCCCACCACCTCTGAAACGGCTGATGTCATTAACCGCAAAAATCATGACGACGACAGCGGCGAGGATCTAGGAGCCTGTCCGAGTCACCGCCGTCGACCATACGGCGCCAAACACCAGGCAAAACCCGGCCCCGATCGACACCGTAATTCCCACCGCCTGTAATGGAGGTGTGTCTGACACGAGCAACATGGCAAAAACAAGGACCGTGGTGACACAACAAACCCATAACGCCTTGAATGTCGTGGCCCATTCTTCCGGGGAATCCGTCAAACGATTGAAAAACAACGCATAGTCCAGGCCCAGTCCCACCACAAGCAACAAGGAAACGAGGTGGAAAACTGTCAACTGAGTACCGGACAAAATCAGTATCGCGGTGGTCATTATGACCGCCGCAATGGTAGGGGCAAGTATGTACAGTGGTTGGCGAAGATTCCTGAAATTCAGGGCAAGCACGAGGTAAATGAATAAAGCGCCCCAACTCAATATTCGCCCCATATGGGCCATCGCACCTTGCATAATGTCGATAGAAGCTTGTTTGAGATCCAGATAAGTAATTTCGACCCCACCTGCAGTTCTTGAAAGCGCCGAGATACGCCCTGGATTGGTCACGCCATGCAGCAGAATTGGCGCCACCCACTGACCGTCCAGTTCGAACAGCAGGGGCGAAAGCAGGGGTACCAATGTCGTGTCCTGAAGGGTCTCCAGGGTGACGGGTTGCTTATCACCTACTGCGCCTACATCGCTTATAAAGGGTTCGAAGATGTCGCTTTTGAAAGGCAAACCCACCAGTGCTTCTTGTAGACGGGTTCTAAGCACGGATTGCGAAGGCAGCAGCGCCCGGCGTTGAAGCTGCAGCCGCTGGCTGGGCAGGTACTGGGCCGCGGCATCATAATCCGACAACAGTCCCCGGCCCACAAAGTCGTCCAGTTGCGGCATCAGGTCCTCACTTGCGCGCAGGGCCGACTCTGCATCGGGCGCGATGATGGCCATCAGTTTTGCACCGGACCACATGCCCAGGTCGTTACGCAGGCTCTTGTCCTGCGCTCTTCGTTCCTCGGGGATCGGGCTCAACGAGTCCAGCCGGTCGTCTTGCAGGGGGTGACCCAGCAGAATCAGATAGGCCGATGCCAGCATGACCAGCAGCGCCATCCACACACGTGTCTGCGGGGCCTGCCGGCCCAGACGCTTCAGAAATTTATGCAGGTGGTTCAAACCGGGGCTCATCGCCACGCGTTTGGGGATGATATGCGGTAACAACCACCGGGTTACTGCGGCAGCCGTCAACAAACCGGTTACCGTGAACAAACCCAATTGTGTAAGCCCCTGAAACTCTGAAAAGATCAGGGAAGCGTAGGCGATGGTGGTGGTGACCACACCCAGCCGCAGAGTAGGCCAGATTCGCTTGATGTGATCTCTGAATTTCGCGTCGCCGTCCGACATTTGGGAGATCAGGTGTATTGGATAGTCCACCGCGACCCCGGTCAGCGTCACGCCAAAGGCGAGAGTAATGCCGTGGATTGAGCCGAAAACCAGAAGCACCGAGCCGATCGCCGCCATCACCCCCAGCAGTAGCGGCACGGTCACCAGCAGGAGGAACATGAGGGATCGAAACGCCATGAACAGGAACGTTGTAACGAATACGACAGCCAGTATCGTCAGCAACTTCACATCGGCTCTTATGGTGTCTCGCGCCTCCGCGGTGAACGCTCCCGGGCCCGTGATCGCCAGTTCGACATTGTCCCCGCCGACCCGTTGCATTAGTGCCTCGAGTTCCGCCAGCGCCGCCGCCTGGCCGTCGACATCAAACGCATCTGACTGCATCTCCAGTATCATGAGGCTGCGCTCGCGGTCGCGCGACATCCACACGTTGTCGATGCGCAGGGGGCCGCTTTCGCTTTGACTGACGAGAAGTTGGTCGATGAAAATCTTGGATGCGCCAACCGGGTCCCTGGTAAGAAAACGCTTTTCGAAAAGCGCGGTCGACGATGCCAGACCCCTCAACCTCTCCTGTAAAGACTCCCGCAAACCCGCTACGCTGAACCGCTGAGCAACGTCCAGCGGGGCCACCAGGTATCTGTTTTCGAAAATCAGATCCCGGTCCCCCTCGTTCAAATCGTGCTCCCCATTGAGGACCCGGGTAAACAACTCCGACCCCCGCAGGTTGGCCGCAAGCAATTTATTCTTCTCGCGGAGTTCCAGTTCGTCCGCGCCCGACAGAGCCACAAATAACAGCCTGGAAGTTGCCCCTTTTCCAAGCTGTTTGATCAGAATTTTCTCAGCGGATGATTTCGTCGCCGGCAGGAAGACCCCCAGGTCTGTGGCCACATTGAAGCGGGTCAGAATTGCCCAGAAAGCCGTCGCCAATACAGCAAACAAGAAAATTCTGGCCATCAGGCCAATCAGAACGGATCCAGCCCACCTGCTGCGCCGGGCTAACCGTGGTTCGCCACCCCGTGAGAAATGGGGGTCGTCGCTCAACTAGGAGCTGTCCGCCGTTTTCGTTCCGGAAAACCGGGCAATATTCAGCCTGCTGGTGATCAATTTCTTTCGACGGATTCGTACTTCAGGTTGATCACGGACCAGTCCCCATCCGATTCACGGATTTCCACACTGTTGATCAAATCACCATTGCCCACAAACAACAGGCTTTCGATTTTCTTGCGCAGGGCCTTTTCTCTGGGTACCAGTTTTACAGACCATTTTTCCTTGCTGCCGTTGAGTTCAAGCGTGTAGTGCGCCTCCAGCAGTTCCTTTTTTCCGGACATGGTCGCCTTGGCGCTGTCTACCAACCCCTGAACCAGCGGATGGGCATCGGCGGCAATGAACTGGATGCGGCTCTGCCCCTCCTGCATCTCTTTGTCCTGTTCTATTTTGACGCCGTTTTTGTCGACCGTGACGGTCTCGGGAAATGGTTTGAACGTCTCCTTGATGAATGTCTGGGGGGCTTCGTAGACAAAGGTCCCGTTCAACTTTATCGGCGTCATAAGAAAAGTCGAGTGCCGCGTCTCATCAAAAGTTGCTTCGGCGTGCCGCAATCCCCGCAGCCCTTCCATCACGGCATCGACTGTCCACGCCTGGGCATCGACGCGGTCGTTAGCGGCCAGGAACCCTGCAACAAGAATTCCAGCAAAAACTGACAGCTTTATCGGGGACACATTACTCAACCATCGATAGCGACCGATGATTATAGTGAAAAAAGGGGACAAAAAAGGGGACGGACCCCTACTTTTAGGAAAAAATAGGGGTCCGTCCCCTTTTTTTCTGCTCAGTTGATTACAGAGGTGATGACCCGGTCGAACTCAAAGTACACCGTATACTGTTCATAGTACCAGCGGATGATCGGTGGCTCACCCACCGCAGGAGCCGACGTTCCCGGTAGTCCGAATTGCTCACTGACCCTGGTCATTGGCATGTTATTCAACGGAGTGTCGCCGGCATTTTTCGGTGGCATTTTCTCCCCGGTTTGGCCCGGCGTGATAGCGCGGGTGACGGAGTTCATGGACTCCGGCTCCCCGGCGCCGGTGTTTGATGTCAGTGGATTGGCGTACCGCCATCCACCTGCAGCGCCGGCAAAATCCGGAAAAAGCAGAATAACTGCGGCCACAGCCGTAACCAGGTGCTTCATCGTTACTCCTCCTGTACTTATGAAAATAGGGGTCAGACCCCAATTTTGTAATGTAAATTGGGGTCTGACCCCTATTTTCAGTACTATTTTCCAGTATAGCTGATAGGCGGCCATACACTGCGGATTATCAGCCTGCCCCCGTTCGTTCTGCCTGAACACGGAAAATATTGTGGTAAATGGCAAGGGCGATGGTGAACACCACCAGGGCGCCTCCCTGGTGTGCCGCTGCCAGGGGCACAGGCACGGAATAAATCAGGGTGGCGATGCCCAGCGTGATCTGTATGACCATCATCATCAGTAACAGGCCGCACGCCCGGCGTAATCTATCGTCGGTACTGCGCCAGGAAGCTATCCACAAACCCACGATCAGCAGCGTCAACAAAAGGGCAAGGCAACGATGGACGAACTGAACTGTAGCCACGTTTTCAAAAAAATTGCTCCATAGGGGCTGCATCGCCCACAAACCTTCGGGGATCCACCTGTCATACATCATCGGGAAGGTGTTGAATGTAAACCCGGCCCTGGTTCCGGCGACGAAACCACCGGTAAATATCATGACTACCACGGCAAACAGGACCACCCCGGCATATCGCCCGACACCAACCGGTATCGACCGTGCCTGCCCATGCCGGCGCCACAAATCCAGAAGCAACCACAACATAGACCCGAATATGAGTACCGCCAGCATCAAGTGTGCGGTCAGCCGATACGGGCTGACCCGGGGGACGTCAATCAGCCCGCTTTTTACCATATACCACCCCATCAATCCCTGGGCCCCGCCGAGCAGAAAAATCATGGATAATTTTATGATAAAACTGCGATTCAGCCTTCCACTAAGCAGAAAAAACAGGAACGGCAGAAAAAACACAACGCCAATGGAACGGCCGAGTATTCGATGGGCATACTCGACGTAGAAAATACGCTTGAACCCGGTCAGCGATATGTCTTTGTTGACGACCTGATATTCCGGAAATGCCTGATACTGCTCGAAGGCCTCCTGCCATTCGCGCTCATTTAGCGGTGGAATCGCCCCCATAATGGGATCCCACTCAACCATAGACAAACCGGACTGGGTAAGCCTGGTAATCCCGCCCAGCACAATCATGCTGAATACCAACAGGATACACGTTACCAGCCACACCGTGATCAGCCGTTTCCCGGACCGGTTCATAAACGACGGCGAGAAAAGATCAACCCGAAATTTTATATCTTGCTGAACACCAACGCACTGTTGGTTCCACCAAACCCGAAACTGTTAGACATCACAACATTGAGATCAACCGCCTGCGTCTCGCGCACGATGGGGAATCCTTCCGCCGCGGGGTCGAGGGCCTGGATGTTTGCTGATTTCGAGACAAACCCGTGCTCCATCATAAGCAACGAATAAATGGCTTCACAGACACCGGCTGCGCCCAGGGCGTGCCCGGTGAGGGATTTGGTCGAACTGAACGAGGGCACATTGTCGCCGAACACAGCGGACAATGCTTCGAGTTCCCTGACGTCCCCCACCGGCGTGCTGGTGCCGTGAACATTAATATAGTCGGGCGGTGCCTGCAGGTCCTGCATGGCCTGCCGCATGCACCGCTCGGCGCCCTCGCCGGAAGGCTGCACCATGTCGTAACCATCCGATGTCGCACCGTATCCGGTCAACTCAGCGTAAATTCTCGCCCCACGTTTGAGTGCCCGTTCCATATCTTCCATTACGACCACGCCACCACCGCCGGAGATGACAAACCCGTCCCGATCGACGTCATAGGGTCGGGACGCGGTTACGGGAGTTTCATTGTACTTTGATGACAGCGCTCCCATGGCGTCGAACAAGACCGTCTGGGTCCAGTGGACCTCTTCACCACCCCCTGCGAAAACCATATCCTGCTTGCCAAACTGGATGAGTTCCGCCGCATGACCGATACAGTGTGCGCTGGTTGCGCAGGCCGAACTTATGGAGTAGCTCATGCCCTTGATTTTCATGGCGGTACCGATACAAGCCGCATTAGTGCTGGACATGGTTCGTGTCACCATGTACGGGCCGATTTTGCGGACGCCTCGCTGTCGCAATAAATCCGCTGCCTGCACCACATTTTTCGTAGACGCGCCCCCTGAACCTACGATCAAGCCGATTCGCGGGTCGGAAATTTCATCGGATTCGAGCCCGGCATCGGCAACGGCTTCCTTCATGGCAATGTAGTTGAAAGCAGCGGCGTCACCCATGAAACGCCGCACTTTTCGGTCGATGTGTTCTTCTACGCTTATGTTCACCGTACCTTCCACGTGGCTGCGCATGCCCAACTCGGCGTACTCCTCCTTGAACGCCAGGCCGGAAGACCCCTGCCGCAAACTATTTACTACTTCATCACTGTTATTGCCGATGCTGGATACGACACCCAAACCGGTTACAACAACTCGCCGCATTTTTTAGCTCCTCGCCCACATGACATAAGTCATATTTTATCTCGCTTGTCTTGACCCGGAGTTTTTCGGGTCACAACAGATCAGTGGATTTAAACAAACCGACCCTCAGGTCTTTTGCCGTGTAGATGACATTGCCATCGGCTTCAACAGTACCATCTGCAATGCCCATATACAGTTTGCGCATGATGACGCGCTTCAGATCGAGGCGATAACGTACAAGTGTTGTTTGCGGCGTGACCTGACCCCTGAACTTGACTTCACCCGAGCCGAGCGCCCGTCCGCGCCCGGTACCGCCGCACCAGCCGAGAAAGAACCCGCCCAACTGCCACAATGCATCCAGGCCCAGGCAACCGGGCATGACCGGATCACCGGCGAAATGGCAATCGAAAAACCAAAGCTGCGGATTGATGTCCAATTCCGCCAGAATGGAACCATGCCCATACTCTCCGTCTGTTCTGCTAACGTGAGTAATTCGGTCAAACATCAGCATCGGCGGCAGGGGCAACTGGGCATTGCCGGGGCCAAAAAGCTCACCACGGCCGCAAGCCAGCAATTCCTCGTAGTCGTAGCCAGCCTGCAGGCCAGATTTGGGTGAATTTGGCACGTTTCCGGTCAATGATTTGGAAGTAGTAGCGTACATTGGCAGAGGTAAAAATCAAGCGTTGCAATTACGTGCCGGCCCAGAACCCGGGCGGCATCACCTAAATGGGGGCTTGGGCCCCAGGTTTAAAGTCTGGCAGGGCTGGAATGGGTGGTGACGCCATTATTGATTCTCAACTCAAAAATGATCTAAACTTACCAGTTGCTGTCTGGTATACCAAAGCAGTATGCCGGGGCTATGTCCCGAGTATCTCGGGGAACACAACGTCACACCCGGCGAGAATTGGTTCGCCGCAGAGTACAATCATAACAACCTTTAGTTTTCCAGATGAGAGGAGTTCAGCATGACAGATAAATCTACACCCCGCAGAAAATTCCTGAAATCGGGGGCGGCCGCTGCCGCTACCGGCATTACCGCCGCTACCATGCCCAGCATCGTGGTCGCCGCGGACCCCATCGTCCTGAAAGTCCAGGCGGCGTGGGGTGGCGGAATTTTCCTTGAATATGCCCAGGATTATGTTGATCGCGTCAACAAGATGTCTGGCGGCAGCCTGAAAATCGACCTGCTTGGGGTCGGCGCAGTGGTTAAAACCGCGGAGATGCAGACCGCCGTACACAAAGGTGTGCTGGACGGCGCGCATATGGTGACGGCGTACTGGTACTCGAAGAGTCCGGTGGCGTCCCTGTTCGGCACCGGACCCTGTTTCGGCTGGTCGGCCAATGAGATGATTGGCTGGATCCAGTATGGCGGCGGCAAGGAACTCTACTACGAATTGATGCATGACAGGCTGAAACTGGATCTGGTCGGCTTCTTCACCGGCCCGATGCCGGCGCAGCCGCTGGGTTGGTTTCAGGAGCAGATCAAGGGTTCCGACCAGATGAAAGGCCTGAAGTACCGCACCGTAGGCCTGGCGGCCGACGTGTTGCAGGAAATGGGTATGTCGGTGGTGCAGCTGCCGGGCGGTGAGATTCAACCCGCCATGAAAAGCGGCCTGATCGACGCCGCCGAATTCAACAACCCGACATCGGACAAGGACTTCGGCATGCAGGATGTGTCGAAGTTCTACCACCTGGCCAGCTACCACCAGTCCCAGGAGAGTTTCGAAATCATTTTCAACAAGACCCTGTTCGACAAGCTGCCTGGGGAGCTCCAGGCCATCCTGGAATATGCCTCCGAGGCGGCGTCCGCCGATATGGCGTGGAAAGCGATGGAACGGTACTCACAGGATCTGGTCACGCTGAAAAAGGATCACGGCGTCAACGTTTTTCGCACACCGGACAGCGTCATGGCCGAGCAGCTCACGGCATGGGATGTGGTGGTCGATCGCATCAGCGCCGATGATCCGTTCTTTGCCAAGGTGGTTGCGGCGCAGAAGGCCTGGGCCAAGCGCCACGGCGCCTATGCGCTGCAGAACGCCCCCGATTATCGCGGCGCCTACGAGCACTATTTCGGCAAGCTCTGATACATCGGCCTTCACGGGCTGAACGTGGCACTACGACGAAGGTTCAGGGCGGCGCCGGGTGCGCCGCCCTGTTTTTATCCGGTCCGGTTCCGGAGGTTTTACGATGACTCGAATCCTGCATTTTATTGACAGTCTGAGCACCGGGATGGGCAAGGCCTTCGCCTGGTGCATCGTCATCCTCACCTTTTCCACCTGTTACGAGGTCTTCGTCCGTTACGTGCTCAACGCACCCACGGTGTGGGCGTTCGACATGAGTGTTCAGATGTACGGTGCGTTGTTCATGATGGCCGGCGCCTACGCATTGTCCCAGGGCGCGCACGTACGCGGCGACGTCCTCTACAGGCTGTTCCCCAAGCGGACCCAGGCGATTGTCGACCTGATTCTATACATCCTGTTTCTGGCCCCGGGCGCGCTGGCATTGATCTATTATGGCTACGGCTTCGCTGCGGACTCATGGTTTTACAAAGAGGTCAGCTGGAGCAGCCCGTCGCGAATACAGATCTATTTCTTCAAGTCACTGATCCCCGTTGGCGGTGTGTTGCTTCTGCTGCAGGGGTTCGCCGAAGCGGCACGCTGCGTGATCTGCATCAGAACCGGAGAATGGCCGCCGCGCCTGCACGACGTGCAGGAAACCGAGACCATGCTCATGCATGAG
>CAXMTM010000013.1:0-6559 GCA_964196385.1 Arenicellales bacterium | reverse complement strand
TCTGACCGGCGTGCCACTGTTTGTGGTGAAATAACCCACCGCAGAAAATCAGTGTCCTTTGGACAAAAACTCCTGAGCCTGTTGTATCCACTGCTCTCTTTCGATGCGGCCCTTGAAATTGAGTTCGGCATTGATTTTTTCAATGTCGGTGTCGCCCAACCCGGCGACCTGTTCATAGGAGGTAATACCCAGTTTGCGCAATCTGGCGGCAATGACCGCCCCGATCCCCTTGATACGCGTCAAATCATCCGCCCCTGGGGGGGAACCGGCTTCCTGTTCAGTGTGACTTCCGTCATGAGCATGATCCCCATGGCCCACATCCAGTTTCTTAGCCTCGCGCAACACCCACCAGATCAACCACACGGCAACGGCCACGTAGATAAGCATCCACACAATCGACATTATCTCCTCCTCGCTTACAGATACCCTGTTTTAAAGTAAGTTCTCAACAACCCCGTGCGAGACAGTGGTATTGTGGTTGTGCACGGTCTTTTTGAGAAGCGTTTTAAACAATCAATTATCAGCCCGTGTCATCCTGGCGAAGGCCTGGATTCCAGCATACGGAATGACGATTGCCGTAGTTTCCGGACGGGCACTAATTATAGAACTTTTTATCCTGCTTGATCACGGGTGCCGGCGTAAATCGTTCTCCGTATTGTTCGGCGAGGGCCTCCAGCCGGGCCCTTATTGCGGCGCATCCGCAGGCATCCAGATATCTGAATGGGCCGCCCAGAAATGGCGGGAAGCCCAGCCCAAATACTGCCCCTATATCGCCATCCCGCGAACTTTTCAATATACCCTCCCCAAGGCAGTGTGCCGCTTCATTCACCAGTTGCAACACACAACGTTCCGCGATCACACCGTGCGCCATCATATTATTCGGTTCGACATTCAATAACTCGTAAACCGTGCTATCTGCTTTCCGAGGTCTGGATTTACTCGTATGGCCGTACAGGTATAACCCCTTTTTATTTTTCTTCCCCAGGCGCTGGTCATCCACCAGCCCCTGCATGCTGTCAACCGGTTTCATTCTGTCCCCGAAGGCTTCAAATAACGTCCGGGCCACCTTGTTTCCCACATCTATACCAACCTCGTCGAGCAGGGCCATGGGGCCGATGGCGAAGCCAAAATTCAGCAATGCCTCGTCCACGCGATCAATGGCGACGCCTTCCGAAAGCAGGTGTGCCGCCTCTGACATATACGGTCCCAAGGTACGGGTGGTAAAAAATCCCGGACCGTCGTGTACGACAATCACGGTTTTACCCTGTTTTCTGCCCAGCGCCACGCAGGTCGCTACAACCCAGGGTGCAGTGTTGTCTGTAACTACGACTTCGAGAAGCGGCATTTTTTCAACCGGAGAAAAATAGTGCATACCGATGACCCGCTCCGGATGCCCGCCGGCATCGGCAATATTTCCGATTGGAATGGCGGACGTGTTACTGGCGAAAATTGGGGCCTGTCCGCCTGTGTTCTCTACCTCCCGCAGCATCTGTTGCTTCAGTTCCAGATTTTCATAGACCGCCTCGATCACCACGGTACAGTTTTCAAATCCGCTGTAGTCCGTTGTGGGAGTCACCCGGGCCAGGATGTGTTCACGTTGTAACGGGGTGAGCGACCGCCGTCCGAGTCTGGCGGAAAGCAGTTTGTTTATATACGCCAAACCACGGCCCAGCCCCGCACGATCCTTGTCTTTAAGTCGCACGGGAATTTGCGCCCGATCTATGGTCGCGTAGGCAATACCGGCCCCCATCAACCCGGCACCCAACACCCCCACTTTTTTTACGGCTGCGGGTTTGATCCCGGGATCGTCAATACCGTTTTCATTTTTGAGAGAATTGGTGGCAAAGAAAATATTGACGAGTTGCCTGGATTCGGGGCTGACAACCAGATCTCCAAATGCCGCTGCCTCGGCGGCTAACCCCTGACTTGTTCCCTGTTCCAGGCCGGTACGGATAACTTCGATGATTTTTTCTGCCGCGGGATAGTTGCCCCGGGTTTTGACAAACGTGCGCCTGGCAGCCTGATCGAACAGCAACTTTCTGCCCAGCGCATTGCCCGACAACAACCAGTTACCGAACCTTTGAAACCTCGTGCCCCACCGACGGCGGGATCTTCCCTTATGTATGTCCCCGGCACATCTTATAGCGGCCTTGATGAGCAGTTCCCTGGGCACGGCCTCATCCACCAGACCCGCCCTATAAGCCCGTTCCGCAGACCAACGTCTGCCCGTCAATATCGCCTCCAGCGCAGCTGCCGTTCCAATCCTGGCGGGCAGTCGCTGCGTTCCTCCCCCGGCCGGAAGCAGCCCAAGCTGAACCTCGGGCAGGCCCAGCCGGGTTGCGGGGTCGGTGGATGCCACGCGCGCGTCAAAGGCGAGGGCAAACTCCAGCCCACCGCCCAGGCACGGCCCATGTATGGCGGCAACGGTGACCGGCCTCAGTTTTTCGATCCGGTCATGCATGGCTTGTGCGGTTTCCGCCAATGCGCGGGCGGCTTCGGCGCGCTCTATGCGTCTGATCATGTCCAGATTGGCGCCGACTATGAAATTACCGGGTTTTGCTGAAGCGAACACCAGCGTCCGGTTTTCCGTGTCCTGTTCGAGTGCGGATATCAACTCATCGAACTCGGCGATCATTTCTTCTTTCAGGGTGTTTACAGAGGCGCTGGTGTCGTCCATCCATATGACGGTAACACCTTCAGCGCGCGGCTCCAGTTGGAAAATACCGTCGGCCATCAACTCGACTCCAGCACCATGGCGGCGCCCAGCCCGCCGGCGGCGCATGCCGTACACAGCCCCCACTGTCCGTTACGCCGCTTGAGTTCTTTCAATGTCTGCAAAATTTGCCGGGCGCCGGTCGCTGCAAAAGGATGCCCCAGCGAAATCGATCCACCGCTGATGTTGAATCGCTCCCAGTCAATGGTGCCGATGGGGTGTGACCTGTTCAGCTTTTCCCGGGCAAAGCGGCTGGATTCGAACGCCTGAGTATTCGACAACACCTGGGCCGCAAAAGCTTCATGCATATCGATGACGTCCATATCTGCGAGTGTGAGTCCGGCGCGGTCCAAAGCGACCGGTGTTGCAAAAGAAGGTCCCATCAACATTTGCCAGTTGGGGTCGATCGCCGCGAACGCGTAACTCTTTATAAATCCCAGCGGGGCCAAGCCTTCGGCCCGGGCCCGGTCTTCCCGCATCAGTAACAGCGCACTAGCTCCGTCCGTCAGGGGCGAGCTGTTGCCGGCAGTCACAGTCCCGTAGCGCCTGTCGAACACCGGTTTGAGTCTGGCGTATTTTTCAAGGTTCGAATCCGGGCGAACAAGATTGTCGTTGCATGCTGCTTGATACTCTTCGGGCACGAAAACACACATGACCTGTCCTTCGAAGAACCCCTCTGCCCAGTTCTTGCCGGCATTGACGTGGCTGCGGTGCGCAAACTCATCCTGGGAGCCGCGGTTGATCCCGTTTTCCCTGGCCATTTTCTCCGCCGCCTCCCCCATGGAATAGTCGGACGAAGGCTCTCGCAACGCCGGCGGCTCCGGAACGATGTCGCCCATCCGCACCTTTTTGAATGCAGCCAGACGTCGGCCCAGCCCCCGGGTCTTGCTGGCCTGAAGCAGAGCCCAGGCCAGGGGTTTGGACAGCGTAATGGGGACATCACTTGCACTCTCGGCTCCTCCGGATATCCCGCAACTGATGCCGCCGTACATGATGGATTCGGCGAGATTTGCCGTGGTCTGATAGCTGGTGGCACAGGCCCTGGACACGCTGTAGGCATCGACCGATGCGGGCAAACCCGCGCCCAGCACGACTTCGCGTGCAATATTCGGTGCCATTGGGGCAGGAATGACCTGACCATAAACGACCTGCTCAATGTTACCCGGGTCGAGACCGGTACGTTGCAACAACTCACTGACCACGACTTTGCCTAGATCCCTGGCTGGCAAGGGTGCCAACGCCGTACCCTGTTTTGTAAAAGGGGTCCGTACCCCGGCGACAATGGCAACCCGCCTGCCGCCAGGATCTGATTTCGTCCCATCAGCGTTAAGTTTCGGATAATCGGCCATAACAGTCTCTGGTACTATGCCAGCCACGATCTTACCAACAATCCACCTGCCGGTATCTGCATGAAAGACCAAAAACTGATTCTGGCGTCGTCATCGCCCTTCAGACGGGATTTGCTGAAAAGACTGATGATGCCTTTTGATATCGTCTCGCCGGATATAGACGAAACGCCGCTGGCCGGCGAAAGCGCCCAGGATCTGGTGCTCAGGCTTTCGGTGCAGAAGGCTCAGGTAGTGGCCGGAAAAACGGATGACGCACTGGTCATTGGCAGCGATCAGGTTGCGGTCCACGCCGATGGTCAGATCATCGGCAAACCCCGGGACCACGCGCACGCGGTCCGTCAACTCACGGCCTCATCCGGTAAAACCATAATGTTGTATACCGGCCTGGCTGTGATCAACAGTACCACCGGCGTCGTGCAAAAAGACGTTATCCCCTACACAGTTGAGTTTAAGGCCCTCACCCACACACAAATCGAAAACTACCTGAACAAGGAAAAGCCCTATGGCTGCAGCGGAAGCCTGCGCGCAGACGGGCTGGGTATCGCCCTGTTGCGGAGATTTGCAGGCGACGACCCCACAGCCCTGATAGGGTTACCCCTGATCCGCCTCGTGTTCATGCTCCACAATGAGGGGATGTCACCGGTCTGATTTTTCTGCTCGTTTGCAAAATAATTTCGAACTTAAGAACCTAAGCACTGGCTCATGGGCTACTTTAATCCAGGTATCGCAAACCCGGCCCGTAACTGCAAGGTTTCCGCGACGCCGACACCAATCTGCTTGGCGATGCGGTCGAGTACACTCTCCTCTTTGGTGTATTCGACAATTTTTTCCGCCCCGATAACATCGCGCGCAACGTAACCGGTGCTGCCGAACTCATCGACCAGCCCCAGTTCTTTTGCTTTTTCTCCGGTCCAGAAAAGGCCGGTGAACAGATCCGGATCATCACTCAAGCGGTTGCCCCGGCCCTGCTTGACGATGTCGATGAACTGTTGGTGTATCTGGGTCAGAAGTTCATTGGCATGTTCTTCGCTTTTTGCATCCAGCGGTGAAAATGGATCCAGCAAACCCTTATATTTTCCAGCCGTCAGCAAACGGCGCTCTACACCCAGTTTATTCATTGCGTCGACGAATCCAAAGCCGTCCATGAGCACCCCTATAGAGCCCACGATGCTCGCTTTGTCGACAAAAATTTTGTCGGCGGCAGCGGCAATATAATATCCTCCGGAGGCGCACATATCGGACACCACGGCATACAACGGTATGTCCGGGTACTTTTCCCGAAGACGTCTGATTTCGGTATTGATATACCCCGCTTGTACGGGGCTGCCTCCCGGGCTGTTGATGCGAACGATGACGCCCTTGACATCCTCTGCCGCAAAAGCATCGCGCAGGCCGGCCACCACGTCATCAGCCCGCACGTCGCTGTCGGCGCCGATGATTCCGTCAACATCAACCAGAGCCGTATGATCCCCGTCGCTAGACGGCACTTCCGAGTCGAGAAAAACGAACAGGAAAAACATCAAATAGGCGACGATGAATACCCTGAAAGCGATATTCCAGCGCCGGGACCTTTTTTTCTCCTTCAGGTTTTCCCAAAGAAATTCCCGTAACAAATCATTTTCCGCACCCGTTACGGCAGGCCGGTGATTGGTGGGGGGATTAACGGAATCTGTCATTACTGTTCCTCAATGTGCAATGTTACGTTGCTATTCTGCAGTAGCCTTAACCTTCCTTCCAGTTCCTGAATATGCAGTGGTTGTAATCCCACACCGTTACACGGCCCCCCTTTGCACCTGCCGGTAGCAGGATCATACAAGGCGCCGTGGGTAGAGCAGATCAGACTGGTTTTCGACAGATCAAAGAAATTTCTGTGTAAAATATTTAATTTGAGCTCCATGTGGCTGCAGCGGTTGACGTAGGCGTAGACCACCCCATGGTATCGAACTGCGAACGCAGGCAGCACTTCATCGTCCTTGACCACATCGAATTCCATGCCATCACCGCCGTCGATCAGTTCGAAGCCCAGGCATACCTCCTTGTGCGTCATTGTTCCACAACACGCGTGTCCGGGATAAAGCTTTCCAGTTTATGTATTACATTCTCCAGCTCTTTGGGAAGCGGACAAACCAGTTCGATCCGTTCCGCTGTGGCGGGATGAACAAAACTCAGGTATGAAGCGTGGAGGAACAAGCGCTCTGCTCCGACGGATTTGAAGCGGCTGTTAGCCTGCATGTCGCCGTATTTTACATCACCCAGGATGGGGTGCCCACTGGCCGCGGCGTGAACCCGGGCCTGATGCGTACGTCCGGTAATCAAGGTGATTTCCATCAACGTGCTGTGACCGAACCGCTGCAGAGTCGTAAATCTTGATCTCGCGTACATGCCATCGTCGGCAACGATCACCATGCGCTCGCCCGAGCGCTCCGCATTCTTGCGCAAAGGGATCTCTACAACATGGTTGGTGACTGCCCAGTCGCCGGAGACCAGAGCCCGGTAC
>CAXMTM010000012.1:0-2307 GCA_964196385.1 Arenicellales bacterium | reverse complement strand
GTGGGCCCGGATACCAGGTGCCAGGAAGATCCGAACAAAGCGGCAATAATGGCCGGCACCATGCTGGCGTACAGACCGTATTCCGGCGGCATGCCCGCAATGGCGGCGAAAGCCACCCCCTGGGGCAGCACCAACGCGGCGCCGGTGAGGCCGGCGATCAGGTCGGCGCTGAGGGTTTCCCGGGTTACACGATGCCGCCATCGCAGGAACGGGAAGACCTTTCTTGCTTGGGCTATATATTTAGGATTCATTGATGGCGTAATAAATGATAGGTATGACGATTAGCGTCAAAGCGGTGGAAACAAAAATGCCGAAGATCAAGGATACGGCGAGACCGTTGAAAATCGGATCATCGAGAATGAAAAAGGCACCCATCATAGCCGCCAGACCGGTCAGAATAATAGGTTTCGCACGCACCGCGCCGGACAGCTTTACGGCTTCGGCCAATGGTGTGCCCTGGCGTAACTGCTCATTGATGAAGTCCACAAGCAGGATCGAATTGCGAACAATGATACCGGCAAGGGGGATCATTCCGATCATGGAAGTCGCTGTGAATTTTGCACCCATCAGTGCGTGGCCGGGCAAAACGCCGATGATAGTCAGCGGGATTGGAGCCATGATAACCAGGGGTGTCAGGTAAGACTTGAACTGGCCGACGACGAGCAGATAAATCAGCAATATCCCTACCGCATAGGCAATGCCCATGTCGCGGAACGTTTCGTAGGTAACCTGCCACTCACCATCCCACTTCAAACTGTAAGTGTAAGGCGCAGAGGGGGCGTCAAGCAGGTATTGATCGATTTCATTGATTGAACTATCTATCGTCTGGTAGAGCTCGAACATGCCGTACAGGGGGCTGTCCGTGATTCCGGCGGTGTCCCCGGTGACGTACACCACCGGCTGCAGGTCCTTGTGATAAATGGTGTGGTCGCGCGTGTCCGGCCTGATCTCCACGAACTCGGCCAGCGGTACCATGCCGTCGTTGCCGCGAATCTTGAACGCCCGCAGGCTGTCGAGGTTGGATTTGTCCGCCACCGATAACTCCAGCCGGATAGGCACCCCGTACTTGAGGTGCTTGTCACGCAAATAGGAAACGTCATCACCGCCGGTAAACACCGCCACCGCACGCACCACGGATTCCTGACTGATCCCCAGTAGTGCGGCGCGCTGCTGGTCGACTACGATGTTGAGCCTCCGGGCAGGGTATTCGATGGTGTCATCGACGTCGACAATACCCCGGGTCTGCCTGAATATATCGCCCACCCTGGCCGCCACTGAAATCTGCCCGTCATAGTCGAGCCCGTAAATTTCCGCCACCAGGGGTGCAAACACAGGAGGTCCGGGAGGTGCTTCCACGACCTTTATGACGGTTTCGAAATCCCGGGCAATGGGCTGTAAACGCTCGCGGATATCAAGCGCGATAGGGTGACTCTTACGTTGGCGGTCCGATTTCGGGGCGAGGTTTATCTGTATATCCCCCAGGTGCGAATCCGCGCGCAGGTAGTACTGCCGCACTAGTCCGTTGAAGCCGATGGGGGCTGCTGTGCCGGCATAACTCTGATAGTTGTCAATCTCTGGTACCTTGGCGATTTCATTGCCGATGGCTTCCATGACACGATTAGTCTGCTCCACGCTGCTTCCTTCCCGCGTGTCAACGACGATCTGAATTTCGGATTTGTCATCGAAGGGCAGCATCTTCAGGATTACCGATTGAGCCACTACAAGATACATGGACAAGCCCATTGCAGCCAACACTGCAATGGCCAGAAAAACACGGTTGAGGCGGGCGCGGGGGGTATCGAGAAAGGGGGACAGCAGGACGTTGAACCCCCTGATCAGAACACCGCTGTCTGAGCGGTGCTGAATCGACCCGGCCGCGGGATGCATCAGACGCGCCGAAAGCCACGGTGTAACGGTCAACGCGATGAGCAGCGAGATGATCATACCAGTGCTTGCGTTGACGGGGATGGGGCTCATGTACGGGCCCATCAACCCGGTCACGAAGGCCATGGGCAGCAACGCCGCGACCACGGTAAAAGTGGCCAGTATAGTGGGGCCGCCGACCTCATCAACCGCGGATGGAATAACCTCTGCGAGCGGACGATCACTCGATTTACTGCGCCGGTGTATGTTTTCCACGATTACGATGGCGTCATCGACCAGTATGCCAATGGAGAATATCAACGCAAACAATGACACCCGGTTGATGGTGAAGCCCCATACCCATGACGCAAACAGGGTAATGGCCAGGGTTACGAATACGGCGACACCGACGATAGTCGCTTCGCGCCAACCCATGGTCAACCA
>CAXMTM010000011.1:0-5578 GCA_964196385.1 Arenicellales bacterium | reverse complement strand
CTTTTAAAATATGATGACGATATAGATTTCGCCATTTTCCAGGGTTCGCTTATGCACGTATCCGCCGATCCCGATAAACGGGATCAACGAATCAATTCCGTTATGAAAAAACATGCATTCGAACCTCTAAAAAAGGGCGCTACTCCCTGGTACCATGCTCCCGACAAGTGGAGTCGGGTGGAGCATGTGCCTATGCTATACCAGTACATTCATGCGCTGACACACGTGACATTTGATATCTATGTATTTGCCAAACACGATGGACATTTCTGGAGTTATGGCGCCGGGGGCAGACGTTTCCCCATAACGTCAATAAAACGAACAAACTACAATAACGAGGATCACCTGATCTTCCCGGATAAATGGCTTGCCCTGATGTATGGTGATTGGAAAATCGCTAAAAGAAAAGGACAATATGAGCCGAATCCGTCCTGGGGAATGCCACCTCCCCGGGGCATCCCCCCCTTTGACTTCCAATAGAACCCGCCGTTAGTCCTGTCGCGGGCCGGCGTCAACCTGCGGGTATGGTCGGAACAGGAAGTTCCCCACCTTGTACGGTCTGCGAAAGCATGAGTATATACTCATGTATATGATGAAATAATATCCTTTGATTTCAACAGTATGTACGTCTATTATTATCAGCATACTAATGGTGCAACGCATCATTTCAATCGTAACGAGGAGAATATCATGGCTTACAGCTTAATTGTCAAAATGGGTGCAGCATACGTGGGCGCCATCGCGTTAATGACCGTCGCCGCCACTTTGCTGGCTTAACTGCGCACAAACTCAGGATCGAAGATATGAACTTGATATACAGGATACAGCGTCGGCTCAGGATCAATCGAACCGTTCGTGAATTGTCCCGTCTGGACGACAGCGTCCTGCTCGATATCGGTATCGAGCGTGGCAATATCGCCGAAATGGCCGAGGCGTCGATGGATCCGAAGTACGGGCAAGCGGCAAAGGCCGGCCCGGTCATGCTCGGGAGTACATCGAATAATTATCGCCTCCCGGGCGGAGCCGCCGCCTAAACCACCGTTCTCCTCCTCGAAAAGGGTCGCTGCAGGATCGTGGCGGCCTTTTTCTTTTCCGGGCCATACCGGCCCTGACCGCTCTTCCAGCACGACAGAGACTTTCATCGAAAATCCATCCCGATGTGTTGATGTGGGTGCAGAACTGGATGCGACCAGACGACCACGAGACTGAAATAGTGTAGGGCGTTCGTACCCAAGGCCAGGCGTTGCTATCGCCTTTGCCTGATATGGTTCGTAAAGCGAAAATTAGGGGGGAATGGCGTGTCGGCGACACACCAGTCATAGAGAAAATATCGCCCGGCGCCCGGTGCGCGGCACGCCCTGGGTTCCTTTAGAAATGGTCGGGGGTCCCCGTAAAGACTCCCGACCCCTTAGCTCTGGGCCCGCGCTGTTCCATTCGCGCAACGGCCGCCTCGAGCTCGACGACGCACCCCGCCGGTGCTCACGGCCGGGTTTTACCGGTGAGGCTTTAAGCGGTAGTATTCATTACTTCCACATAACCGACCTGTATTGACCATGGCCCTGGATATATTTGCACTGATCGTAATGGTGGTGATATTGGCTGCCGTGATCTGGCTGGTGGTTCTGCTTGGACCTCTGCCCGGAAAGATCGCACGGGAGAGAGGTCATCCCCAGGCCGATGCAATTTATGTTCTCGGTTGGATCGGTGTTATTACTCTTGGTGTCGCTTGGCTTGTTGCGCTGGTTTGGGCCTATACGAAACCGTTTGGAGACGCTGCACTGCGGGTACGCATCAATGAATTGGAGGGCGAGCTCGGGAGACTCAAAGACGCTCGGCCGAAGACGGGGAACGCGTCGTGATTGCCTTTCTCACGATCTGCTACGCGGCCTTTTACTGGCTCTTCTTCGTCAAGCTGAAGCTGTTTGCCAAGAGTGCGCGCAATATTTCGATCTTTGTCGGCATCGGTGTGGTGCTCATTGGCGCTATCGTATTCATGTGGCTGACTTTCGCTCCAACCACCCAGGATGGGCGAATGTTTCAGTATGTCATCCAGATAGTGCCGAATGTAAAAGGCACGGTTATCGAAGTCCCTATCAAGCCTGTAGTGAGCATAAAGAAAGGTGAGGTGCTGTACCGCATCGATCCAACGCCCTACCAAGCCGGTGTCAATCAGCTCGAGGCTTCGATAAAGCAGGTCGAAGCCCAGCAGCGGCGGGCTGAGATTGAAGTCGAACGTGAAACCCAGTTGGTCGGGCAGTCAGCCGCCGCTCAGCGGGAACTCGATCGATGGACGGCGCAACTCGACGAAGCGAAGGCGGGCATTGAAAGCCTGAACGCACAACTCGACAACGCACGGTGGCAATTGGATCAAACCGTGGTACGTGCCCCTCACGATGGTTCTGTCATCAATTTGCAGGTCCGCCCGGGCACGTTTGTAACCAACATTCCACTCGCTGCGTCAATGACCTTTGTGTCCGATGAAGCTCGGGTAGTGGCTGCGAGTTTCAGCCAGAGTGCTATCCGCTATATTCAGGTTGGTGATCCGGCCGAGGTTGTGTTCTCGCGTCAGCCGGGGCGTGTGTACACTGGTGTTGTGACCCATGTAGTGGAAGCAACGGGATCGTCCCAGCTGACGCCGAGCGGTCAGTTACCGACCTTAACGGGTACACCATCCACTGGACGGTACGCGGTGCGCATCAACCTGGATAATCCCGACGCATCTATACCACAGGGTGCGGGCGGTACCGTCGCCGTTTACACACAGCGCGGTAAACCGTTTCACATCATCACCAAAGTGGTCATGCGCATGCAGGCCTGGCTCGGCTATCTGACCAGCCCCTGAATAAAAGTTGACGGGTTTATTTAATTCGATTAAACGAATAGACAGCCTTTCAAAACAAAGAAGGAGATTTGCCATGTCACGGAAGGCGCGCGAAGTTGTTCCATACACACTTCATCATGTAATTCAACGTGGAAGTCTTTGCCTATTGCCCGATGAACAGCCACATACATTTGTTCTTACAGACTGGAGCATTTAATCCGGTAGAGAGATTAAACCGACAATGCTCTATACATTTGTCTGACGCGGGAAGACGTACACCTGGTGTGGTCCAGCCCGATATATAGTTTTCATTGGCTTAGATCAGTTCATCCTTGCGGTCGCCGGTTTCGCCGAATCGGCTCAGGGCCGGAGGTTTCAATCCTTCATACAGTTTGTCGAGATTGGCGTTGATGAGCTTGCCCTGCTGCTCGAACAAGCTGTTACCTTCGAGGTCGCTATCCACCAGAAACGGCCCGAAGTTCTCGACCTCGAAAACCCACATGGCCTGGGCATTGCCCAGTTCGTCGGCCCAGATGACATCGCGCACCCCTTTGACGCCCCGGCCCAGCAAAGCACCGGTGCCGTAGCCGACGGTGGTCAGGTAAATTGCCCCGGCCGGAACAAAAATGTTCTTGTAGTCCTCGCTAGACATCCCGCCCTTGCCGATGATGATGCGGGCTCCGGACAGTTCGAACCAGCGTTTCATCCATTTGGAAAATCGAAAACTTGCCGTCGCGGTCACCCCGCCCACGTTGTAGCTGCCATCAGGTTCTATCGCCGCCGCGGGTGAGCAGTGGAAATTGGTGTTGCTCAATTCGGGAAGGTCCAGGGGTATATCGAAACCATCCTCGATTACACGCTTGTAGACTCCTTCACGGCCGGTGTAGATGATTCCGTCCAGATAGACGATAGAGCCGATCTCGAGTCGGGCGATGTCCTCCGCTGTTGCCGGGATGGTCAACCGAACCTGTTGCAGTGTCTGATTCATTGCGGCCATTGTACTGTCTCCCTTCGGCTGTATTGCGAGAACCATTTTGGATCGCTGCGATACTCTTCGCTACCGTCGGCGTGCACGCGCACGGTGGCACGACGCGACGACAAGCAGAAGGTGTGTACGCTCATCGGCATGCCTCCGGTGTGTGTATAACCTACTTCTATATGCAGGTCTGCGACCATGGAAGAACCGACGAATCCCATCGGTCCCATGCCGATGCTGTTGCCCAGTTCCTGCAGCTCAAGTTCGAGTTTGGCGATCCCGGGATCGGGATGGCGGTCGCCGACCACCCGCAGGCAGGCCGCCTGCTTGCCAAGTACCATGCACGTGTCTTTTGAACCGCCAAGTCCGACGCCGACGATGGCGGGCTGGCAGGCCAGCCCGCGTTTGCCGAAGGCAATGAGCACATCGAGCAGGAATCGTTTGATGCCGTCGATGCCGTCGCCGGGAAAAAGCATTCTGTAGTCGGTACCGAACAGCCCGCCTTTGTGTACCGTGGTGATGTCGATCCAGTCCGCGTCCGGTTCGAAGCTCCAGTCGATCTCCGGTGCGTTGATGCCAACATTATTGTTGAGGTCGGTACGCCACAGCGGATGCACCCGGTTGGGCCGCAGCGGAATATCGTGGGTGGCACGGGCAGTCGCGCTGCGCAGGGCTTTTTCGACGGCAATGAAACCACCTTCCGGCCGGGCGTCATTGCCGACCTTGACGTAGTAGCGGGGCAGGCCCGTATCCGCACACATCGGCCGCCGGTCCGCCGACGCGGCGGCGTAGTTTTCCACCATGGTTTTGAGGACGAAGCAGGACAGTTGATTTTCTTCCTCGTCCGCCATGCTGACGATGGATTCACGATAGTCCTCGGGTATATCGATGGCCGCGTTGGACATCACGTTGTAAGCGGCTTGCTCTATGTTTGTATAGGGAATCATAAGCACATTATCCGTCCGCAGGCGTGTCTCCGATCAGGGTCTGGCCCGGGCTGACCAGTGTAAACCGGACCGGCTCTGTTGTTATGTCGATACTGTCGCCGGACTGTCTGGCCACCGTGAAACAGGATGAGTCCAGGTCGCCGGCGTCGGTGAAATCTTCCCGGTAATGGGCACCGCGGGAATTTTCCCGCGACAGCGCCGCCACGGCGATGGCCTCCGAAACTTCCAGCAGGCTGCGCAGGTTCAGCCAGTCGTGCCAGGTCGGGTTGAAAACCATGTCGTCGTTGCCCAGGCCGGTGTTGAGGAGTTCCGCTTTCAGTTCAGCGATGCGGCCGATGCCGGTACTGAGATCGTTTGCCGTTCGCATGACGCCGACATTGTCCCACATGACAGCCATCAACCGCTCCCGCAAGCTGTTGATATCGCCGGCGGGTTGGCTAAAGGGGTGTCTGGCCCGCGCAATTTCAAACTCGATGGCATCGCTGTCGGCAGCTGGCATGGTGCTCTGCTTGGCGGCATAGCGGGCCATGGTCTCGCCGGCCACCCCGCCGTAAACGGTAGAGTTGGCGACACCGTTTCCACCCAGCCGGTTTGCGCCGTGAGCGCCCCCGGCGTCTTCACCCGCCACGAACAACCCGGGTTTTTCGGTGGCGGTATCCGTGTCGCAGATGACACCGCCCATAAAGTAATGGGCGGTGGGTACTACTTCAACGCGTCCGCCGGCGAGATCGAAGCCGCAATCCGCGCAGCGTTTGACCATGCCCTTGAATTTGTCACGTACCGATTCGGGTCCAAGGTGACTCATCGATATATACAAGCCGCCGTTCGGCGTCG
>CAXMTM010000010.1:0-9109 GCA_964196385.1 Arenicellales bacterium | reverse complement strand
CCGTATCGCCGCGTTCATCGCAGAGCCCATCCAGGGGGCGGGTGGCGTGATCATCCCGCCGCAAAGCTACTGGCCTGAGATCCAGCGGATCTGCACGGAGTATGACATCCTGCTGGTGGTGGATGAAGTAATCTGCGGGTTCGGCCGGACTGGCAAGTGGTTCGGATCGGATTACTACGAACTGACACCGGACCTGATGCCCATGGCCAAGGGCTTGTCATCGGGTTATCTGCCTATCGGCGGCGTCATGGTCAGTGACAGAGTCGTTGATGGCCTGGTGCATAAAGGCGGCGAATTCGCACATGGTTTTACCTACTCCGGGCACCCTGTCTGTGCTGCAGTAGCGGTAGAGAACATCAGGATTATGCAAAGGGAAAACATCATCGAACGCGTCGATCAGGAAATCGCTCCTTACTTCAGTCAAAAATGGTCCGCGCTGGCGGATCATCCCCTGGTGGGTGAGGCCAGGAGCCTGGGGCTCCTCGGCGCCCTGGAACTGGTCAGGAATAAAGATTCACGTGAGCGTTTTGATCCGCAACTGGGTGTGGGCAACCGCTGCCGGGACTTGTGTTTCCAGAACGGCCTGGTGATGCGTGCGGTAGAAGACAAGATGGTGGTGTCGCCGCCGCTGGTAATCAGCAAGGAGCAAATCGACGAGTTGGTTGACCTGGCGGCTAATTGTCTTGACCTGACCCTGCAACAGGTCACCTAGGAGCCTGGCGATGCGAGGCACGCACATCGATTCGTACTACGCGGCGACCGCCCACTGCATACCGGAGCACCGCCGCCTGGAGGACACGATCCGGTGCGATGTGTGCGTTGTCGGCGGAGGTTTCACCGGTGTGTCGGCCGCACTGCACCTGTCCGAACTCGGCTATGACGTGGTTTTGCTCGAATCGCAAAGAGTGGGCTGGGGCGCATCCGGGCGCAACGGTGGCCAGTTGGGCAGTGGTCAGCGCAAAGACCAGGACGACCTTGAAGGCATGCTCGGTAAGGACCACGCAAGACGCCTGTGGGAATTGGCCGAAGAATCCAAGAAAACGGCAAAGGACCTGATTGGAAAATACAACATTCGGTGTGACCTGAAAGCCGGCATACTTCACCCCACGCACAAGGCGGCTTACGTGGATGGCGCCCACCGCTATGTCGACAAACTACGGGTGGAATACGGGTACGAACATGCCAGGGCCGTGCCAACGGCGGAGATGCGGGAAATGCTCGGCACCGAAGTGTATTACGGTGGGTGGCTCGACACCGACGCGGGACACCTGCATCCACTCAACTACGTGCTTGGCCTGGCCCGTGCCGCGGCCGGCAACGGCACCAGGATTTTCGAAAACTCCCCGGTAACGCGGTACACCAACCGCAGCAGCGTTTCCGTTTACACCGACAAAGGGACCGTCGATGCAAAATATATGGTGATCGGTTGCAACGGTTATCTGCAGGGTCTTGAACCGGCAATCGTCAGCAAGATCATGCCTATCAACAATTTCATACTGGCAACGGAACCGCTCGGGGAAGAGCGCGCGCATCAGTTGATACGGGATGACGTAGCGGTAGCCGATTCAAAGTTCGTGATCAACTACTACAGACTTTCCGCCGACCAGCGTCTGTTGTTCGGCGGCGGGGAAAACTACACGCAGAGCTTCCCCCGGGATATCAAGTCGTTCGTGCGCGACTACATGCTGAAAATCTACCCGAGCCTGGACAGTACGCGCATAGATTATGCCTGGGGAGGCACGCTGGCGGTCACGTTAAACAGAATGCCTCATTTCGGGCGCCTTCAGGGCAACGTATTCTATGCCCAGGGGTATTCCGGGCACGGTGTCGCCCTCGCCGGCCTGGCCGGCAAGCTGATTGCCGAAGCCATCGCCGGCGACGCTGAGAAATTCGACATCCTCGCAACAGTACCCACGCCCACTTTCCCCGGCGGTCGCTATCTGCGCTGGCCCGCACTGGCGCTGGGCATGCTGTATTACAGTTTGAGAGACCGCTTGTAGGCTAGAATAAGAAGGCATGATAAAAATTGCCGAAAGCTCGGAAGCCCAAACGTTCCTCGAACAGAACCCCGACATCAAGTCATTCGATCTGCTCATTGCCGATCTGAACGGGATATTCAGGGGTAAACGCATCTATCCCGAAGCACTGGAACACGTTTTTGAAGACGGCATACTGCTGGCCAAGTCACTGTTTGCATCCGATATCACCGGCGCCACCTCCGAATACTCCCAAATCGGCCTGCGAACGGGAGATATGGACAGCACTTGTGTGCCGGTTGCCGGCACGTTGTCCCGCATTCCCTGGAAAACGCGGCCCGCGGCACAGTTGCAGATGGTCATGCAGGAACCTCGAGGCACACCCTTCGAGGGAGATCCGCAAACCATAGTCGACAACCTGGTCGCACGATTCAACGATATGGGTCTTACCCCGGTGGTGGCCATCGAAATGGAATTCTACCTGATCGATCGGGAACGCAGCCGGAATAATGAACCGCAGACGGCAACATCGCCGGTCACGGGGAAACGCCAGCACACGACCCAGGTCTACAGTATTGCGGATCTCGACGATTACTCGGATTTTATCGATGACATCATGGATGCTACGCGGGTACAACACATCCCCGCGGACGTTGCAGTTGCGGAATATGCGCCCGGGCAGTACGAAATAAACCTGCTCCATCAGGCCGATGCACAGCTCGCCTGCAGGCACGGAATGTGGTTAAAGAGACTGATCAAGGGGATCGCGGAAAAACACGGTTATAACGCCACATTTATGCCCAAACCCTTTCGGGGCCTGGCCGGGAGCGGCACGCACATTCACGTCAGCCTGCTCGATGCTGACGGCAACAACATATTCACCCCGGAGCGGACCGAAAACCAGCACCTCAAACATGCTATTGCAGGCTTGCTGGTGACCATGCCGGAAGCCATGCTGGTTCTTGCACCCGGCGCAAACTCCTACCGTCGTTTTGCCAGGGGCATGTATGCCCCCATGATCCCCAACTGGGGATTCAACAACCGGACTGTAGCCGTGCGTGTGCCTTCAGGGAGCCCGAACGCCACGCGCATCGAGCACCGGGTGTCCGGCGCAGACACGAACCCCTATCTATTGACCGCCTGTGTACTGGCCGGCATGCACTACGGGCTGACCAACAAACTGCAGCCCCCCCCGATGACCAGCGGAGACTCGGACAGGCAGGCCAGCGTGGCCAGCTTGCCCAACAACTGGCAGTCGGCCATAGAGCAATTCCATGGGGCAAGCATCCTTCCCGCCTATCTGGGACAGACGTTTTGTGACATTTTCTTAGCCACAAAACGGCAGGAATTTGAACTCTTTGCTGCCGAATCCACGCCTTTGGAGTACGATTGGTACTTGCGGAACAGCTGAACAGATTAGTTGGAAAAGTTAGAATCCCCATTACTCACATCAACCTGGACATACGGAAAATATAATCAACCTTCCAGCAGACAAAACCCTGGCCAACACTGCCAGTGCACTGTTACAGACACCAGCGCACATTGTCGATCCTATGATGCGCCGCCAGTTGTTGATCCTGTTCTATCAACAGGGGTTGACCACCCAACACCTTACGCTGGCCGCCATTGTCATCACCGCGGTGGCCATGTGGAGTGTCCTGGATCACACACTGCTGCTGATCTGGTGTGCCTGGCTCACTTGCGTGGTCCTTACCAGATCGTTCTACATGAAGCGCTTCCTGAAAAATGTCGAATCCATTGCCAACTTGTCGCCCTGGGAGGCTGGCGGGCTGATCGGCACCGCCCTGGGAGGAGTATCCTGGGGAGTTCTGGGGCTCACCTACGATTCATCCTGGCCCATCTTTTACCAGGTCTTTCTGCTGGTTCTCCTGGGCAGCCTCACCGGGGTCAGTACCGCCTCATATTCATCGTCGCTCAGGGCCAACATGTTTTTCATGACGGGCGTGCTGACACCAATTTTTATCCGCTTTCTGTTGGACAACTCAGATTCGTACCACCTGTTCGTATTTGCCATCATCGCTTTCGTGTCGTGCATGTATGTGGCTGGAAAAGAAGCACACAAAAGTGTAATCGAAAATGTAAAACTGAGGCTCGCCAACGAAAGGCTGGTTGCCGACCTGCGGCAGACCAACGATGAGTTGAATGAAGAAATCGAGCAAAGGAACCTTGCAGAGGGAGATCTGCAACGGGAAAGAAAACTATTCGTCAAAGGTCCGGTCATGGTCTTCAGCTGGCTGGCCAAAGACGGCTGGCCGGTGCAGTACGCCTCAGCAAACGTATCGCTGTGGGGCCTGGATGGCGACGAACTGATCAAGAACGGCACCCCGTTCACCCGATATATTCACCCGGATGATCTGCCTGGTGTAAAGCAGGCGGGGTTCCATAACCCGGACAATTCGGATCTTGACTTTGTTGAAATGGATTATCGTATCGTTTTGCCTGACAGGGAGACCAGGTGGGTATTCGAACGAACCATCCCGGTAAGGAATGTGTCCGGAGAAATAACCGGCATTGACGGCTATCTGCTTGACATCACAGATCGCAAATTCACCGAACAGCTGTTGTTCGAAGAAAAAGAGCGTGCCCAGGTCACCCTGCATTCGATTGGAGACGGTGTCATCACCACCGATATTGCCAATCTTGTCACCTACATGAATCCCGTTGCCGAGGATATGACGGGGATCGAGATGAAATCAGGCGAAGGAAAACCCCTGGAGAGCGTTTTTCGTGCGCTGGACCAAAAAACCAATCGCCCGATCCCCAATCTGGACAAGCACTGGAGCCACCACGCACGCAGTGAAGACATGCATTCGGTCCGGTTGAATTCGAACAAGGACGTCACCTACAGCATGGCGACCATCAAGGACTCCGCAGAACAGCCCACCGGATCGGTTGTCGTGTTGCGCGATGCCACCCGGATCCTGGCGCTGACCCGAAAACTGGCACATTACGCTTCCCACGATGCGCTGACAGACACGCTGAATCGCAGGGAGTTCGAACGTTGCCTGAATATTGCCCTGAAGTCTGCAGTACAACAAAAAGTCACCCACGTATTGCTTTACATCGATATCGATCAGTTCAAGATCATCAACGACACTTGCGGCCACCACGCGGGTGATGAGTTATTGCGGCGCATCAGCGACTTGCTTGCAAAGAATATACGCAGTGGCGACATCATCGCCCGGCTGGGCGGCGACGAGTTTGCGATTTTGCTGCACCGGTGTAACCTGGATCAGGCCGAACTGATTGCGGAAACGCTGCGGCGCGCGACCCATGCGGCCCGCTTTACGTGGGAAAACCAGATTTTCGAAGTGGGCATCAGCATCGGTGTGGTAGAGGTCGACAAGGATAGTGAAAACGCTTCACTGTTGATGGGTGCCGCGGACATGGCATGTTATACAGCAAAAGACCTGGGCAAGGACCGTGTACACGTCTATAAGAAAACCGATGCCGAGCTCAATGCCCGGCGCAAGGAAATGCACTGGGTCAGCCATTTAAATCAGGCACTGAAGCAAAACCGTCTGGCCCTCTACGAACAGCAGATTATGCCGGTGGCCCATGAATCAGACGGCATCAGACGCACTGAGATCCTGCTTCGTCTGTTCGATACGGACGGTCAACTCGTTCCGGCGGGTACATTCCTGCCTGCGATCGAACGCTATGGGCTGATCAATACGATCGACCGCTGGGTGGTGCAGGAATGTTTCAGCACCATAGCCAACGGGGAGGGTTCCGACACAACGATTTACGCGATCAATATTTCGGGATCGGCGTTGAGCCAGACCGATTTTCTGGATTACATAATTAAACAACTGGCCGCCCACGCCGTGAAGGGACCACAGATCTGTTTCGAAATCACGGAAACAACCGCCGTGTCACATTTTCGAAATGCCCGCCGGTTCATCAGCGAACTCAAAGCCCTGGGCTGTTATTTTGCGCTGGACGACTTCGGGAGCGGGTTGAGTTCATTTGCTTATCTCAAGGACCTCGCCGTGGATTTCCTGAAAATAGACGGTTCTTTTGTACAGAACATAGTCACCGATACCGTTGATCGTGCGCTGGTAACGGCCATCAAGGATGTCGGACACGTGATGCTCATGGATACCATCGCGGAGCATGTCGAGAGTCAGGCGATCATGGATATGTTGAGAGATATAGGCATAGACTATGCCCAGGGTGCTCATATCGGCAATCCGATGCCCTTCGGACAGCGGGCTCAGGAACTGGCCTACGCAAACGGTATTCACCAATCGTCCACATCGGGATAAATACTTACCCCCATTTCTCACCGGATTGACGAGCCCTCACCACCCGGTGAGAAATGGGGGCTAACTTCCTTTTAGTTTTCCAAAACTCAGCGTGACACATAATCCCGGGTCGGTGTTGGAAAATTTGATGTCCATTCTGTGCAGTGCCGCCACCGCCTTCACCAGACTCAACCCCAATCCGCTTCCCGCGGTACTGCGGCTGGCATCGGATCTGTAAAATCTCTGCAAAACCTTGTCGTGCTCCGGTTCAGGTATACCGGGCCCTTTATCACATAATCTCAGGGCCGTTTTGTTCAGGTCCACCCTTAAAGTACTTGACTCAGGGCTATACTTGATCGCGTTGTCGCACAGGTTGGCCAGCGCCTGAAACAATAAATCCCGATCACCGTTGACTATGACTGAAACGTCACCGGAGATTTCAATGACCTGGGATTTCTCTTCAGCCACGGGTTCGTACAAGTCAACAACATCCCGCAGCAAATCTCCCAGATCGACAGCGGAAAATGTTGCCTGTAAGGTATCGGATTCGATGCGGGCGATGCGCAGCAGGGCGTTGAATGTCTTCAGCAACCCGTCTGCTTCCTGCAGGGCCTGGTCTATCAATTCCAGCCGCTGCTCATCATCGTCATTGCCGGCACGGGCGGCTTCCAACCTCTGCCGCAGTCGGCTCAGCGGGGTTCTCAGATCATGAGCGATGTTATCCGAAACCCTGCGCACTCCATCCATGAGCAACTCTATCTGGTCCAGCATATGATTGAGGTTCTCCGACAACTGGTCGAATTCGTCACCGCTGTCCCGCGATGGGATGCGTTTTGACAGATTGCCGGTCATTATCTCTTTGCTGGCGCGGTTGATCGTATCGATCCGCCGCACCACACTGCGATTCATCATGACACTGCCCAACAACGCAAATGCGAACATGATCAGACTCCCCCAGATCAGGGTAGTCACGATGCCCTGCCCCGTCCTGGCGAGTTCTGACATGTTTCTGCCTACCAGCAGGTGGTAGTTGCCGCGCACCTTGAACACCCGTGCCCTGGCGATATGCACCTTTCCGCTGATGTCGTCACCCAACTGAAAATCCAGCCAACCCTCCTGATCGGCTTTCTGCACCGGCCAGCCGCTGAGATTTCCGACCAGGGGTACGTAGCGCTGATTGGCAAGCAGGTAAATCGAGGAGTCACCAGGTTGCTGGCGCCGCAGGCGGTCCGCGATCTGTGTGCTCAAACCGGTCAAACCATCGCTGTCATAGCGCTCGGCGAGCCCCCGTATTTCGGCCTCGATGGTTTCATCTGCCTGCCTTTCGATGGACGCCGCCGTGGACCAGTAAATAAAAACCAGGAGCACCAGCACTGAAACCATGAACAGCGCCATGTAGACAAGCGCCAGACGAAATGTAGAACTGGCCAGCAGCCACCTCAACCCTTCCATGACGTGTTCACCCCATTGGGCCGACTAACCGTTTTTATGCACGCAGTACATACCCGGATCCTCTCACCGTATGTAACAAAGGTTTGTCGAAGCCCTTGTCTATCTTTCCACGGAGGCGGCTGATGTGCACGTCGATGATATTGGTTTGCGGGTCGAAGTGGTAATCCCAGACTTTCTCCAGCAACATCGTCCGGGTCACCACCTGCCCGTGGTGCCGCATCAAATACTCGAGCAATCGAAACTCTCTCGGCTGCAAGTCCAGCGTTTGCCGATTGCGGGTGACTTCCCGGCTCAGCAGATCGAGCTGCAGGTCATCGACCTGGAGCCGGGTTGCCGGAGCTTCGACTTCCTTGCGTCTGAGCAGTGCCTCGAGTCTGGCCATCAGTTCCGAAAAGGCAAACGGTTTGACCAGGTAGTCATCCGCGCCGGCTTTGAGCCCCTGCACACGGTCGTCCACTTCCCCCAGTGCACTCAGGATCAATACGGGAGTGTTGTTTTCAGCAGCCCTGATCGTCTTGACGATCGTCAGTCCGTCCATTTCCGGCAGCATTCGGTCGATGATCAGTACATCGTACTGCTCGGTGGTCGCCAGCAGCAATCCGTCCCTGCCGTCGGCGGCGTGGTCGGCTAGGTGCCCGGCCTCCCCGATCCCTCTTTTGATATAGGATGCGGTATCCAAATCATCTTCTATGATGAGTATTCGCATGGTTGGATTATATCAATTCGTAGCGTCCCTGAAAGACGATATCTGCTTCACCTCAAAGCGTCGGGATAGTGAGCACCTGAGAAAACGGGCAGGGCTAAACGATACCTACGGCGACGAATCGATCGGCGCCATTTCTTTCTACCAGCAGCAGGACCGACTTGCGTTCTTTTTTTGCAGCTTCCTTCACTCCGGCCACAACCTGGCCCGGGCTGCTCACTGCCGAATTTCCCACCATCTTGATGACGTCACCGGCACGGATGCCCTTATCCGCTGCCGCACTGTCGGGTTCCACACGCACGACCAATACACCTTCGATGTCGTCCGCCACGCGAAACTGCGCTCTGGTTTGATCGTTGAGTTCAGCCAGGGCCAGACCCAACTCACCTTTGGGAGCATCATCGTTGCTGCCCACTTCCAACTGCTCATCGTTCCCGCTTTCACCAACCGTGACCTGCAGAGAGTGGATCTTCCCGTCGCGCCAGACATCCACTTCGACCTCACTGTCAGCGGGGGTATCTGCGACGATTCTCGGCAGATCACGCATCTCGTCAACACTCTTTCCGTCGAACTTCATTATCACATCGCCGGCTTTGATCCCGGCTTTCCGTGCCGGACTGTGCTCAACAACGCCGGCCACCAGGGCCCCTTTGTCTTCACTCAAATCCAGGCTCTCGGCCAACTCACCAGTCAGGCCCTGGATCTGAACT
>CAXMTM010000009.1:0-3292 GCA_964196385.1 Arenicellales bacterium | reverse complement strand
TCAGGCGGGCTTCGAAACCCTGGTGGATGCCGGGTACGCACCGGAAATGGCCTACTTCGAGTGTTTGCACGAAGTGAAGTTGATCGTCGACCTGATCTACGAGGGAGGTATTTCCGATATGAGGTATTCGATCTCGAATACTGCGGAATTCGGTGACCTGACCCGGGGCCCCAGGATCGTGAACGATGACACCAAAGCCGAGATGAAGAAGATTCTGGAAGAAATCCAGTCCGGGAAGTTTGCCCGGGAGTGGATGGATGAAAACGCCGGCGGCGGGCAACGTTTCAAGGCCCTGCGAGGCGAAGCAAGCGGGCATCAAATCGAGCAGGTTGGTGCCGGGCTGAGGGCCATGATGCCCTGGATCAAGGCGAATAAGGTCATAGACAAGTCGGTAAACTAGCCCGTATTTCCAGCGTTTGTCGGAGTGACGCCAGTGTCTCACCCGGTCCTTGCCAGGGAAGGATGGCTGTATATTGCATTGTCGCTGCTGGCAGCAGTGATCGTCACCCTGTGGGCGGGCTGGATGTGGGCATCGCCGCTGTGGCTGGTGGTGTTGTTCGTTGTTCAGTTTTTCCGGGACCCGGGTCGCGACAGCCCGCGTGTGCCGGGTCAGATTTTGTCACCGGCGGATGGCAAAATTGTATTCGTGGGACCGGCAAAGGACCCTTACCTCGATCGTCCCGCGCTGAAGATAAGCGTGTTCATGAATGTGTTCTCCGTGCATTCGAACCGGTCACCGGCAACTGGAACAGTCCGCGGGATCTGGTACTCCCCGGGTTGTTTTTTCAATGCGGCGCTGGACAAGGCCTCTGAGCAGAATGAACGAAACGCTGTGTGGATGCGGGATTCCGATGACGACCAGGACATTGTTTGCGTGCAGGTCGCCGGGCTGATTGCGAGGAGAATATTGTGTTATGTTAAGGAAGGAGATCACCTGGACTGGGGCCAGCGTTATGGATTTATCCGATTCGGCTCCCGGGTTGATCTGTATTTGCCGGAATCCTGTGTCGCCCGGGTCGGGTTGGGTGACAAGGTGAGCGCCGGTCTGGACGTAGTCGCCGGGAGAGCAGAAGCGGGCTAAAGAGTGGCAATTACAACAAACAATCACGATTCGGGGGGCAAGCAGCCCGGGCGCAGGGGAATCTATATCCTGCCGAATCTGTTCACCACCGCGGGATTGTTCTTCGGGTTCTTCTCCATTATCGAGGCCACCAAGGGCCACTTCGAACTGGCGGCAACATTCATTTTCATAGCAATGATCATGGACGGGCTGGATGGGCGCATCGCCCGCATGACGAATACCACCAGCGATTTCGGGGTTGAGTACGACAGCCTGGCGGATGTGATTGCATTTGGCGTGACACCGGCCCTGGTGATGTATGAATGGGTGTTGGGTGGTATGGGTAAGCTGGGCTGGCTGGCCGCGTTTGTATATGCTGCCGCCACCGCCTTGAGGCTGGCCCGGTTCAACACTCAAAAAATCGAGGACAAACGTTATTTCCAGGGCTTGCCGTGCCCCGCCGCGGCGGCCGTTCTTGCCGCGTGGGTGCTGCTGATGGAAACTTACGCCTTGCAGGGGGGCATGGTGGATAGCGTGTCCTGGCTGCTTACCATAGGTACAGCAGGGGCGATGGTAAGCAATATTCGCTATCACAGCTTCAAGGATTTCGATCTGAAAGGAAAGATCCCGTTTGTCAAGCTACTGGTGGTGGTGTTGGGGTTCGTGTTGATTGCCCTGGATCCGCCACGGACGTTGTTCCTTGGATTTTTTGGATATTTCCTGTCCGGCTTTTTTCAGCGCTTTTTTCTCAAGAAAAGATCAAAGGGGTCAGAGTAAAAAAGGGGTCTGTCCCCTTTTTTACTCTGACCCCTTTGATCCACCAGACTTGGACTTGAAATAGATCGCTGTTAAAGGCTAAACTCAAGGCATGATGTTGATTTCAGCTGAATCCAACAGTCTTTTTGCTCCGGTTTCCCATCCGGACGCTGCTGATATTTTGTCTCTGAGTCTGTCCCTGGACCTGCTGCGCCGTTAGGCGCACAACACCCCCCCTCCTAGAATTGTGTAATACCTCGACCCGCTGATGCAGCGGTGATCCAGTATGACCAACTACCAGGTTACAGATATGAACGATCAATTGATAATTTTCGATACCACGTTGCGCGATGGTGAGCAGAGCCCCGGAGCGTCGATGACCCGTGATGAAAAAGTCCGCATTGCCAAAGTCCTCGAAAAAATGAGAGTGGACGTCATCGAGGCCGGCTTTCCGGTGGCCAGCCCGGGTGATTTCGATTCGGTACGGGCAGTTGCAAAGGCGATCCGGAACAGCACCGTTTGTGCCCTTGCCCGGGCCATACAAGGTGACATCGACCGGGCGGCAAGCGCCGTAGCGTCCGCAAATTCCGGTCGTATTCACACCTTCCTCGCCACCTCGCCGATACATATGAAGGAAAAATTGCGCATGACGCCCGAAGATGTGTTGAAACAGGCGGAGTGGGCGGTTGGGTATGCACGGCAATTCACCGACGACGTCGAGTTTTCCCCGGAGGACGCCGGGCGCTCCGAGGTGGACTTTCTGTGTCGCGTGGTGGAGGCTGCCATCGATGCCGGGGCAGGGACCATCAATATTCCCGATACCGTCGGTTACAACATGCCTTTCCAGTTTGGCCGGCTCATACAGGAACTGATGGAACGCGTGCCCAATTCGGACAAGGCCGTTTGGTCGGTTCATTGTCACAATGATCTTGGGCTGGCGGTCGCCAATTCGCTTGCCGCCGTCCTCAATGGCGCCAGACAGGTCGAATGCACCATCAACGGGCTTGGCGAGCGTGCGGGCAACGCCTCGCTGGAGGAGATCGTGATGGCGGTGCGCACGCGCAGCGACGTATTCCCCTGTGACACAAATCTTGACACGTCGCACATCGTCCCGGCAAGCCGCCTGGTGGCGGGAATTACCGGGTTCCCGGTGCAACCCAACAAGGCCATCGTGGGTGCAAATGCATTCGCCCACGAGTCCGGCATCCACCAGGACGGCGTAATCAAGAAAAGAGAAACCTACGAAATCATGCGGGCTGAAGATGTAGGCTGGTCGGCCAACCGCATGGTGCTCGGTAAACACTCCGGCCGCAACGCCTTCAAAACCCGCTTGCATGATCTTGGCGTGGAGTTCGATAGCGAAGAGGAAATGAACTCGGCATTTGCCCGCTTCAAGGATCTTGCCGACAAAAAGCATGAGATCTTCGATGAAGACCTGCAGGCGCTGGTGTCGGAAGAAGGTGCGGAGCACGCCAA
>CAXMTM010000008.1:0-4998 GCA_964196385.1 Arenicellales bacterium | reverse complement strand
CGATTCGAACGTCCGACCTGCCGCTTAGGAGGCGGCTGCTCTATCCGACTGAGCTACCGGGGCATGCGGGGCATTATACCAGCCTGACAACAAACTTTTTTCAAGGTGATTGGCGGATGACTTACATCTTTCCGTTCGCCCTCAATCCCCCGTTCTTCTAAATCCGAGATACAAAACGATGAAAAATTACTGTTTATTTACGAATTATTCATCAATGCCGGAATATCGAAAGTCTTGATGTGATTGATTAACCAATACTCCAGCGTCTATCATCTCCACCGAAGGCTCCACAAGGGATATATGTATAGATGTTTGTCACGCAACTTTTTCGCTTTCATGTGTCGCGGCACCAACGGCCGATACCGGGGTGCCGCAGTGCTCAACATTCCGATAGACCCGGATCTGCCGATCGAGGTGTTGCCGTAACCTGAATCAGGTACTCTTTCGTCTTTTCTGGTAATTGTGGGACGAATTTCACCTTCCAGTTAGTGCCCAGTTCCCTATAATACTCCGCTCTTCGGAGTCGGGATACAAAACGATGAACAACGCGGTAAAAATCTGGAATGCCTTGTCCGCAAACCATGTGGATAAGGTAGCGTACCTGCCCTGTAATAAACTCAACGCCTTGATGAAGCAGGTTCCGGACGGTGTCGAAGTTATGAACATCACCAGGGAATCCGTCGGGCTGGGGCTGTGCTTTGGCCGGAGCCTGGCAGGCAGGCGATCGGCGATGATGATCCAGAATACGGGGCTGGGGAACCTGATTACCGAGCTTTACACCATGCAGAAACTGTATCAGGAAGGGCTCCCCATATTCGTCTCGTGGCGCGGACATTATAAAGAACCCATCGAAGCGCAGGTCATTCTCGGCAACAAGATCGAAGACCTGCTCAAAGCCATCGATGTCGAGTATCGAATCCTGAAATGCGCAGAGGATGTCAATGAGGTGGAAAGGGATGTCGCGCAATGCTTCACGGAGAATAAAGTCAGGGTATTTTTATTGTCCCCGGAAATCTGGGAGGACAACAGTCCGGACTACCATGTATTCGGTCGGCCCCGGCTCAAACCGGTCACGGTCGAGACGGTGGCTTACGAGGGCGAACCTGGCCTTGAACGTATGCAGGCAATCAAAGTGATTATGGCTAATGTCGGCAATGACGATGTCGTAATTTCCCAGATCGGCTTTCCATCCAAGGAACTCTACAATACCAAAGATCGTCCGTTGAATTTTTATATGCTGGGGTCACTGGGGTCGGCAACCGAGGTGGGGATCGGTTTTGCGGAAGAAGCCGGGGATCGGCACGTCTATGTTATCGATGGCGATGGGTCTTTTTTCTTCAACCCGAACCAGCTCATCGATCTTGCCGCCTACGACCCGCAAAATCTCACCGTCATTTGTCTCGACAACGGCAGTTGGGGGTCCACCGGCAATCAGCCAACAATGAGTTCCCAGGGGATGAACCTGAGCGCTATCACCCGCTCGATGGGGGTAGATAGCGTGGTGACGACAGATGATGTCAGCGAGCTGGAGCAGGCGCTCCAAGATAAGGCGCGTTTTGTGCACTTCATGATCCGTGCCGGCAACGACAAGGCCGGGGGAGACATCCCGATGAAAGCAGTAGAGATCAAGGACCGGTTTATGCAGTCGCTGTGAAAAATGGGGTCAGATCCCAATTAACGCTAATATTAGAGAAAACTGGGATCTGAACCCACTTATTATTACCAGTAACTCAGGGCACCGCGGTACATGTTTTCGATGTCCGTGGCATTCGTTTCTCGCGGGCAGTTCGAAATAGCGCGTTTCTGACGGATGGTGGATTCAGTCAGTGCCTTGACATCTCCGGATGAGAAACCGATTTCGCCAAGGCCATTGGGTAGGGCGGTGTTTTTCATCAACTCTATGATGCGCGCTGCAACAACTTCACCGGCGTCGTTGTCCGCGGCTTGTTCGCAGTTTGCACCCAGATAGCGAGCTGCCGCCAAGTGCCGCTGCGGCGCTGCTTCCGCCGTATAGCGGAATATGGCGGGTGCGTTCAGGATTACGCTGATGCCGTGCGGGACGAACGGGCTGGCCACTGCATAGTCTCGGGTCGTTACATCATGCATCAGGTGCGTCACGCCATAGGACATCGCGTGGGGCAGATGGGTGCCCGAGTTGCCGAAGGCCATGCCGGCCAGGGTGGCGGCCCACATCAAATGGTCACGGGCTTCCGTATCCGTAGCGTCGGCCACGCCCCTGACCAGGTAGCGCCCGACCAGTTGCAGCGCTTCGCGTGCGGCCAGGTCGCTCCACGGATTGGCCCCCTGAATGAGCTGTCGCCTGACCGGGTCCGCCACCCGGCCCCACTGTGTGTATGCGCGGGCGGTGTAGCATTCAATGGCGTGACTGAGTAGATCGAAACCGGTTGACGCGACCACGTTCGCCGGCAGGCTGGCGCAACACGCCGGATCGACCAGGGCTTCAGTGGGAAGGATGTGCGGACTTGCGATGACGAACTTGGTGTTGAGTTCATTGATTCGGATCACGGACAGTGACGTGCATTCCGCGCCCGTGCCGGACGTGGTAGGGCAGGCCAGGTGCGGCAGGACCGGTCCGGGCACGGGTTTGCCCTGGCCAATGGGTGGCCCGAAGTAGTCCAGAAACTCCGCCGGGTACAACGCGTACGCCATTGCGGCCTTTGCGGTGTCCATCACCGACCCGCCGCCAACGGAAACGACACCGTCGAAATGATCGCCCCGTAAGAATTCGGCGGCCGCCATCACCGTCGCATCGCAGGGTTCGATTCGAACGTCGGCATAAATCACCGTATCGAGTCCCGCCCGGGAGAGAGACCGTTTGACGATTTCGACGTATGGGCCCTCGAGTAGAAATGAGTCGGTGAACAGCGCAACCCGTTTCATACCATGAGTGAGTGCACGGGGTCCGGCTTCGGCGAGGCAGCCGCGGCCGAACGTTAGTTTGGGCATGGCTACGGTAAAGGAATCTGCCCCATTAGCAGTAGGAGAGAAGTACTGGCAACCCATAATATAAAAAAATTAAATTATTGTGATTGATGTGCGTAGTTTTAATACGATGGAAATTTTACAGATTTTCGCATGAATTTTTATTGCGTATATATTTGTTTTTAAAGTTAGACCAAAAGTATACCACCCCTGCTGATCGTGTATGTTTATCAAGGCGCGCAGCAAAAGGACAGGGTAAGTTTGTCGAGTGCAAAGGGCGCCTGGTTCGGGATGTGTGCATACGATATGGGATTAACCGAACCCGTAAATATAATATAGTTAATCAGCGTCAAGGAAACTGAAAGTTTTTATTGTCACTATAACGAACTGTTGTGGGCCATGTTGGCAATCACAAATTCGAGGAGGATGAGACAATGAAAATTAGTCGTAGGAATTTGCTGAAAGCGACATCAGCCGGTGCATTGTTTGGTAGTTTTGGATCCCCGGCTCTTGCCGCAACGCTGAAGAACTATTTCCCGGATATGGAGCCCGAAGAAGTCGCCAAGGCGGCCAAGCCGAAGGAGCCAATTGGGGAAACAGTCAACATCGGTTTTCTCGGCGCATTGTCGGGCCCGGATGCCGGATGGGGACTTCCAGGGCTGACCGGCAACCAGATGTTTATCGATCAGGTCAACAGCGCGGGCGGGTTGTTGGTTGGAGGAACCCGCTACCCCCTGAACATGCACAAGTTCGATGACGAAGCCATCGGCAGCAAGGCATTACAGGGCGCCAAGGAACTCGTACTCAAGCACAACGTCAAATTCATCAGTGCCATCGGCGGCAACCCGGCCGACGCGACTCACCCGTTTCTCAACAAGCACAAGGTGTTTTATGCCAGCTTGATCGCGACCGATATCAAACCGGACCGACCGTATCTGATCGCCGGCGGCGATGTCACGCCGCGCATCGACATGATGCGCCCCATGTATCACAAAATGACGCACCCCAACCTGAAGCGGTGGGCGGTTACTTCTCAGGACGACACCATCGGTCTGACTGCCCAGGCGTGGGAGGTCGGTTCGGCGATCGCAGACGGCTGGGACGTTGTTTACGACAAGCACTATGCCATCGAGACGACTGATTTTGCGCCGGTCGTAACCGCCATGCTGGCCGAGAAGCCCGATGTCGTCAGTATGAATTTGTCCTACCCCGACTTCGTCATCGGCATCATAGAGCAGCTCTTCTTGCAAGGTTTCAAGGGCATCATCTCCGCCAATTACATAGAAGAGTCGTCGGTGATGACGCGCGTTCCCAAAGAGTACATCGAAGGTGCCACCAACAGCTTCCCGTTGTTTGACGACCCGTGGTGGGGCGAACCGTCTTATCAGCATGAATTCTACCAGCAGTGGATCGCGCGATACGGTGAGGGCGGACCGGAAGATCAGCACCGGCCGATCACCGGCATCGATTGGGATCACGTCATCATGCTGGACGTCTGGGCGCAGGGATGTCAGCTGGCGGGGACCTTCGATCCGGATGAAGCGTTGAAAGCATTGCGGGCGCAAAACGCCATTCCAACTATCCTGGGACCGGGCCCGATGACCGGTGAGGAAATGTGGGGCATCGAAAACATGGTGTCACCACCCATCCCGTTCTGTGAAGTAAAAAACGGCATCAAACGAATTACCGCCCAGATCCTCTATGAGGGCTGGTTCGAGTCGCGCAAAAAGGAGATCATTGCGGTGGTCCGGGACAAAGGACAGATGTTCGATCAAAGGGCCTGATGCTGTAAGCCCTGGCCTCGTGTCGGTCTTTGTGATCCACACGGGGCGAGGGGTATCGTCCGAGTAATCGGGCCTCACGGTTACCGGACGCCAATCGTTGCGGACGGGAGGGAATATCCGCGTGGAATTATCGACATTCATACAGAGCATAGCGAACTCGATCATCCAGGGTTCGGTCTATGCGACCGTTGCCGTGGGCCTGGCGCTTGGCTTCGGCGTAATGAAAATGGCGAATTTCGCCCATGGCGAATTCTATATGCTCGGCGCGTAC
>CAXMTM010000007.1:0-3731 GCA_964196385.1 Arenicellales bacterium | reverse complement strand
GGGATAGCGGTCATGGTCAGCATCATGTCGCTGCATTTTTTGAACAGGTGCCGGTAGTACTCCAGGTCGGGCTGCGAGCGCATCTCTTTCAGATCGTGGCCGCCGCAAAAAGCCTTGCCGGCGCCTGCCACCACCACAACTTTTACGGAATCGTCCTGGGCCACGGCATCCAGTGCATCCTGCAGCGCGGTCAACATTTCCTCGGACAGCGCATTAAACATTTTTGGCCGGTTCAATGTCAGGGTGGTTATGCCGCTGGCGTTATCCCTGAGCAGAACAGGGTCAGTCCCGATGTTTTCGACGGTTGTGCTCATTTGTTGCCTCGCTGGAACTGCCTGCAATTTGTGTTTCTTTCACGCACAAGTTTATTGGGAATCTGTCATTTTACGTAAGTTGTCAATAAGACCATGCAAGAAAGTGGTGTTGGGGTTGTCTTTCAGGGCTGTCGAAAACAGGGATGTTTTCGCCAGAGCGTACAAGGACGGTATTGCGTCCTTCGCTCCGTACACGGTACCTCCTTGTATCACTTCTCACAGCGTCCCAGAAGAAGATTCCCAACACGACCTGTGCGCGCTCTTTTTGAGAAGGTGCCATTTTGCGATGTAAGCCTTTGATGTGCAAGCGTGGCTGATACACTTTCAACCAAGCCGGAACTTGGGCTAAGCTTTGCATCCGGCCCCTGGGAGTGAACATGCAACTCATCGATCCAAAATATAGGGATTTCGAACGAATTCGGAAGGAATTCGAGTGGAACATACCCCGTCGTTTTAACATGGCGTGGCAGGTCTGTGACAAGCACCGGAGCCTGAAAGAAAAACCCGCCCTGTATTTCGAGCAACGGAACGGTGAACTCAAAACGTACACGTTTGGCGATCTCCGGTTGTTGTCCAACTCCCTGGCCAACGGGCTTAGCTCGACTGGAATTGCCAAAGGCGACCGGGTGGGGATCGTATTGCCACAACGAATCGAGACCGGCGTTTCGCACATTGCCATCCATAAGCTTGGTGCAGTGTCCCTGCCCTTGTCCGTACTGTTCGGCCCTGAGGCTATTGAGTACCGGTTGCGGGACAGCGCTGCCAAAGCCGTTATCACCCTGGGCCGGCATGTAGAAATGATCCAGGACCTGAGGGCCAGGCTGCCGGCACTGGAGACAGTCATCAGTTGCGACGAAAAAGGCGGCGATCAGGGCTTTTGGGCCCTGATTGAAAAGGCCGCTGACAATTGCGATCCGGAGCAGACGCTTGCCGACGACCCGGCTTTGCTGATCTATACCTCCGGAACTACCGGTCCTCCTAAAGGCGCCTTGATAGCGCATCGGGCCTTGATCGGAAATTTGCCCGGTTTCGAGTTGTCACAGAATTTTTACCCCGGGCCCGACGATATATTCTGGACCCCGGCGGACTGGGCCTGGACCGGCGGACTACTGGATGGTTTGCTGGCCACCTGGGTGTACGGCAGGCCGATCGTGGCTTGTGAGGCCGGAAAATTTGATCCTGAAAAAGCCTGCGACGTGTTGGGCCGTTACAAGGTGACCAATGCGTTCATCCCGCCTACGGCGTTGAAGATGATCAGACAGATCCCTGATGTTAAGCGTTACAATATCAATTTGCGTGCCATCATGTCGGCTGGTGAATCCATGGGGGCGGAGTTGTATGCGTGGGGACAAGACATGCTCGATGTGAAGATCAATGAAATGTGGGGCCAAACCGAGTTCAACTATCTGGTGGGGAATTGCACCGCCATCATGGCAGCAAAACCGGGTTCCATGGGCAAACCATATCCCGGCCACGAGGTGGATACCATTGACCTGGATGGGAACCCGGTGGCCAGCGGTGAGCAAGGCGAACTCGCCGCGCGTATCGGCGACCCGGTCATGTTTTTGGGATACTGGAACAATATTGCCGCGACACAGGACAAGGTGTCGAATGGCTGGTTCCGCACCGGTGACATCGGTTACCGGGACGCGGATGGTTACATCTGGTACGTGGGGCGCAAGGATGACGTCATCAGCAGCGCCGGCCACCGAGTAGGTCCGGGTGAGATCGAGGACAGCCTGCTGCGGCACCATGCTGTCGCGCAGGCAGCGGTGATCGGCAGTCCGGACGAGTTGCGTGGCAGCATCATAAAAGCGTTCATCGTACTGGCCCCCGGCCATAGGCCCAGTGATGAATTGAAAAAAGAAATCCAGGTATCCGTCAAGCACCGTCTTGCCGCCCATGAATATCCCCGCGCTATAGAGTTCATCCATGAGATGCCGATGACCACCACCGGCAAGGTGAAAAGACTGGAGCTCAGAAAACTTGATCGAGATGGATAACATACTCAAGGGCACCTCGAAAAAAATGCGAATACAATGATTGAAGCAGTCAGTTTGTCGTTATATGCCCATACTTGATCTTTCCCGATTCGCCAGGCTGTTCTCACCGTTCAGAAATAAGCGCATTATATTTGTCCCACTGGACGGAAATGTTGGGGATTACTTGAGTCATCTTGCTACAGAACTCATGTTTGAGCACTTTGAAGTAAGTTACGAAACGGTGCTTCCTGAAGCGTTGAGCCGGGAAAAGGCAGAAAGTTTCGACGAGCTCGTGATCTCCGGTGGTGGCAACATGGGCGGTGATTACTACACTGCCCCATACAAGGCCCGCCAGCGGATCATCGGTTTCGATATACCCGTAACCGTCTTTCCTCAAAGCTTCATGCAGAATCGGGAGGACCTGTCACCTTACAAAAAAATCTACGTGCGTGAGAAGACGAGCCTTGCTTTGAACCGGTATTTTGATCTGGCCCCGGACATGGCACTCGGCTATAGCGGGCCGATTCCCCAGGCCAAACCAGTCTGCACTACGGGGGTCTTTCTCAGAGGCGACGTGGAGCAACTGTTTCGGGGGCATGAACTCTCCCTCGGCGACCCGGCGTGGTTGTCCCAAACCGTAGAAGAGTTGTTCGATCTTGCCTGCAGGTTTGAGCACATTGTCACCGATCGTCTGCACTTTTGTATTGCTGGATTACTGGCGGGCCGGGAGGTCACGCTGCTGCCCAACTCTTATTTCAAGAACCGGTCTTTTTATCAAACCTGGTTGAAAAACATTTGCCACTGGCGGGAAGACCTGTCCGGCTTTGTGTATGACAAAAACGCCGTAGAGCGCAAGCTGTACGAACGCCTGGCGGGGTCGCCGTCCTCGATTCTGTCCTGGGCCGCGGTACCCGCGAGAAAGAATGGATATTTTCTGGAGCCAAAAGGTTCACGCTATCTGCTCATCCACGTAGACGGCGACCATAGCGGCAGCCTGGAGTGCAATGAGGACGCACAGATGATATGGCAACTGTGTGATGGAGCACACACCATTGGAGACATCGTGAAATTGCTGGTGGGGGCGTATCCACGGCAATGCCTGGGACTGGCCCGGGATGTACAGGCCAACCTGAAGGCATTTACCGAACTGGGCGCCGTAACGGTGGCGTACAACGGACAGATCAGCAACAAGATGCACAGGAAGCGGGCAACGGGCAGGCGCAGGAACAGCGCCACCCGGTTGCTGGTACATGAGCCGGTGGAGATGGGTGGAAAGGTCCAATACTCCGCCTCCCTGAACGAACTCGACCTGTGGTACAGAATAGATGCACTGTACGGAGACAAGCTCACCGGGCGCGCCGATCCTTTCCTGCTGGCCGGGCTGATGATCGCCATGGAAAAGAATGCAACACTCAAGGTCGAAGGTGCGCCGGTG
>CAXMTM010000006.1:0-4543 GCA_964196385.1 Arenicellales bacterium | reverse complement strand
TGTGCCCTGACAGACAAACGCACCGACCGGCGAGCCCGCTTGAATTTAACGTGGCGCTAACGGACGCAGCGATACGCGATCCGATGTGATTTGACCCCTCAGATCCCTACCCATCGGCAAACCGGGCGAGAGGGCTAGCCGGACTAAGCGGCTAACTGGTAGTTGTCGTCGTTGGCAACTAATAGTTTGCGGCTGGATTTACGAGGAGATCCGCACCTCGGCATGCACCGATGGTTTCGCGACCCACGTCGAAGCCAGTCGCCCCCATTGGAACTGTGTCTTATTATATGGGGGTTGAACACGGTTTTCAAATTCCCCTTCAGAGAATTCAAAGATTTTTTGGAGGAGAAAAGGTGTCAGGAACCTTTTTACGCGTGTATCGTGCTACCACGCAAAGGATAGTAAAAAAGGTTCCTGACACTTTATTCTTCGCCCGGGCGGTCCCGCTGCCGGGGCTTCTATGTTTTAACGGCTTACCGATTTCAATAACCGTTGTTTATCCCGGTCCCATTCACGTTGTTTGATCGAGGCCCGTTTGTCGAACAGCTTTTTGCCTTTGGCCAGCGCAATCTTGAGTTTGACGCGGCCTTTTTTCCAGTACAGGGACAGCGGCACCAGAGTGTAGCCGCTCCGCTCCACGGCGCCAGTCAAACGATCGATTTCCCGGCGATTGAGCAGAAGTTTGCGGGTTCGGGTCGGGTCGGCGTGTACGTGGGTCGACACAGAGGGCAGGGGAGAGAAATGTGCGCCAAACAGGTACAATTCACCCTGGCGGATAATGACGTAACCTTCTTTGAGTTGTGCGCGGCCGGCGCGCAGGCTTTTAACTTCCCAGCCCTCCAGGACGAGGCCCGCTTCAAAATCGTCTTCGATGTGGTAATCGTGGCGCGCTTTCTTGTTGAGCGCGATTGTGCTTGAAGGAGTCGCGGGTTTTTTCTTTTTTCCCATGATGTAATCGTGGTGATCCGTAAGCTTTAAAGACAGACCGCGGGTGAGCGACCCAGGCAAGCGCCGACACTATAACTTATCGATTTGCTACTATAAAGCTGTTGGTGATGTCACGATTGCCGCGTTGATGAACTGGAGGGATGAGGAAGTTAACGGAACAGCGGTCTGCCGATAGTTGAAATTTTGAACAGGACCCACTTTTTTTATGACTCACATTGTCAAGCGTTCCGCCCTGGTGCCGTTTTCCGCGCAAAAAATGTACGAACTGGTTGCGGATATTCCGCGCTATCCCGAGTTTCTGAAATGGTGCAGCAGTGCTGAGGTCGTTGGCGAAAATGAAGGCGAGGTCATCGCATCGCTCAAAATCAGTTTCAAGGGATTGAAGAAATCGTTTACGACAAGGAATCGCATGTCTCCGGGTCACCGGATCGACATGTCGCTGGTGGCCGGCCCGTTCAGTTACCTGGAAGGCCAGTGGTTTTTTACGGCGCTCGACGACAACGCCAGCAAGATCGAGCTGGCTATGAGCTTTGATTTCGACAACGTGGCGGTGGCAACACTGGTGGGACCGGTATTTTCATTTATTGCCAACCACCAGGTCGATGCGTTCAATCAACGTGCACAGGCGCTTTATGGCGATTGAAAGAACGATCTGCGTAAAGGTGGCGTACGCATTGCCGGCCCGGCAGTGTGTAGAAGAAGTCACCGTTCCCGTGGGCAGTACCGCCAGGGAAGCCATAGAAGCATCAACGCTGCCCGCTCAGTTTTCTGAAATTGACCCTGGGCGAAACAGAATAGGCGTCTACAGCCGTTTGATCGAACCGGGTACCGTTGTTGAAGATGGTGACCGCATCGAAATATACAGGGCGCTCAAAGCCGACCCGAAAGTAGTACGCCGTCAGCGGGCGAAAGAGGGGCGGAGGATGGGTGGGGCGAAACGGAAGTAGACGGGGAGTCGCGGTTATTCGTCGCCGCCGGGCCAGATCTTATCCCAGGTTTTCTTAATAAAACCCTTGTCCTCCTGCTGCGACTCCGTAATGACGGTGCCTCCCTCTTCCTGAGCAACGGAATTTTCAGTGTTGATGCCGATATCACCTTCTATTTCCTTCATTATATCTTCTTCGAATATGACGGTGATGCGCCGCTTGATATTCTTCTCACCGCGACGGTCTAAAAAATAAAAGTAGTCCCAGCGATTCTGATGGAACGGGTCCACCACCAGTGGAGTGCCCAGGATGTAGCGCACTTCTCGTTTGGTCATGCCAGCTTCGAGTTGAGCCACCTCGGTTTCCGTGATCAGATTGCCCTGCTGGATGTCGATTCGGTGTGTCTTCAGGCACGCGCTCAGGGCCAGGCTCAAAGCGATGACGGCGGCGAGGTGGGTTATTGTCATGGATTCGATCCGAAATACGGACAGATGATTAAACACCGGAATGATAACGGATTCAACGGTTTGTATTCAAATCGGTGGGAGCCTGTTCGAGAACAGAAGCCAATAGGGCTTTTCCGCAGCAGGCTCTCCGCTCCCGGTCAGGCACCTGGTTATAAATAAAGCAGTACCGCAATTTCGTCGCAATCGTAGAATTTGTAGCATTTTACACAGATGCCCCACACCTTCTCAGGCAGTGTTGCTTTGGGCACTGTGCGGAATTCAAGCTTGTGAAAAAACGTAGGGACGTAGGTCAGCGCCATCAATCGGGTCAAACCCCGTGTCCGCGCCTCATCGATCAACCCCCTGACGAGTTGTGTGCCGAGTCCGCCCCGGCCGTAAGTTTCGTCCACGGCCAGGCTCCTGACTTCACCCAGATCATTGGGAAACAGTTCCAGCGCCCCGCAGGCGAGAATCCGACCGTCATGTTCTAAGACCCGAAAATCGGCCAGATTGATTTCGATGTCCCGGGCGGAGCGGGGCAGCAGGTTACCCTTATCCGCGTAGCCCTTGAGCAAACTGTGGATGGCGCTGACATCTTCCATTCTGGCCGGGCGCCGATTGGGCAGGTTGGTCCGCACGTTGGTTTTCATTCTACCGCACGCTCCAGCATGTCCCTGGCGTGGGCCCGGGTCTGCTCCGTAATTTCGATACCGCCCAGCATCCTGGCGATTTCATCCACCCGTGAGCGGGGATCCAGCGACCTGATATCCACGAATACACCGCCATCTTCCTTTTTGTTTATCTGCAGGTGCTGATAGCCCTGTGACGCAACCTGTGCGAGATGCGTGATGCACAAGACCTGGCAGGTCCGCCCCAGGACACGGAGTTTGTGGCCGACGATTTCGGCGACCCCGCCGCCGATGCCGACGTCCACTTCGTCGAAAATCAGGCAGGGCACATGACCTGCCGATGCCGTCACCACCTGAATGGCAAGACCGATACGGGACAGTTCGCCACCGGATGCCACCCTGGAAATCGGCCGCAGTGGTTGCCCCCGGTTCGCACTGACCTGAAACTCGATCCGATCAAGTCCGTAGCGCGTTAGCTCGCCGGATATTGATTCTATATCTACCTGGAACCGGCCGCCGGCCATGCCGAGTTCCTGCATCTGCCCGGTGATCTCTTGCGATAACCGGATGCCGGCATCTTTGCGATCGATTGAAATTTCACCGGCCAGGGTGTTGTATTGTTTCCTGGTAAGCGAGAGTTGTTGTTCCAGATCAGCAAGGCTGGTGTCGGTATTCTCGATGTCCGACAGTTCCGTCTGCAGCGTCTGCAGGCACCGGGCCAGGGCTTCGGGCTCACACTGGTGTTTGCGGGCAAGGTCCAGCATCGATTGAATCCGTTGCTCAACCCAGTGCAGTCGCAGGGGGTCCAGTTCAACCTTGTCCAGTTTTCGACTGAGCCGGCCGGCGGCTTCCTCGACCTGGACCAGCGCCTCGCCGAGCAAAGACCGGACTTCATCAAATTCGGGCGCGTATTCCAAAAGCGCCTCGACACGCTGAACACACTGCGTCAGAGTCTGACTGACAGCGTTGTCCTCTGCTTCGTACAGGGCCTGTATAACGAAATGCATACCCTCGATCAGGTCGCTGGCGTGGGCCAGGCGCCGCTGCTCCAATTCCAGATCCTGGTACTCGCCGTCGCTCACGGCTAGCGCATCCAGTTCGTTGATCTGATACCTGAGCAGGTCCACGCGCGCGGTACGGTCGCCGGATTCCCGGGACAAAGAGGCAAAGCTCGATTGCAGGGCCTGGTGGTGATCGTAAAGTTCCGTGAGCTGGCTTACCTTTGCCGATATTCCAGCGTAGTCATCCAGCACGCGTCGCTGCGTCTCGCGCTGCATGAGCGACTGGTGTTCGTGCTGGCCATGTATGTCCACCAGCATGGAGCCCAGTTCCCTCAACGCCTGAACCGTTACCGGGCGGCCGTTGATGTAGGCCCGGGTCGGTTTGTCCCTGTAGATGATCCTGCGCGTGATGCAGGCGCCGTCATCGAGCAGTTCGTGCTCGCGTAACCATTGCCATGCGTCACCCTCCGGTTGCACATCGAACCCGGCCAGGATCTCGGCGTTTTCAGCACCGTGTCTGATGTTGCCGGTCTCTGCTCTTGTTCCGAGCGCCAGGGCCAGCGCGTCGATGAGGATCGACTTGCCTGCACCGG
>CAXMTM010000005.1:0-4395 GCA_964196385.1 Arenicellales bacterium | reverse complement strand
CGGGCGTAATACTTTCCGTATGCTTTTCCCTGTTGCCCTGGAATGTGGTGGCGATCGAAAGGCCAATGGGAAGCATGACCATTGCCGTCGCGGTGTTGCTGACCCACATGCTGAGAAAGGCAGTGACGGCCATAAATGCAGCTATTACGCGCCTGGGACTCGAACCCGCGATACGAAGGACATTCAACGCAAGTCGTTTATCCAGGCCCCAAACATTCATCGCACGCGCCAGAAGGAATCCACCAAGGAAAAGAAATATTAAAGGGTGCGCATAAGAGGGCGTGGTAGCCCCGACAGTGCGAACACCGAGGATCGGGAACAGTACCACCGGCAACAACGCCGTAACGGCAAGCGGCAGCGCCTCCGTCATCCACCAAATGGCCATCCATATCCCGACTGCCGCAGTCCACCAGCCCTGTTGGGACAGCCCATCGGGCGCCGGGCTCATCAATATAACCGTCGCGGCCATTGGACCCGTGAAAAGGCCAATCAAACGGTGGCGTGGAAAACAAAATTGTGTTTTCTTGGATTCAGATATACGCATTGAAGGAAACCAGTAACCGGATAATACCGGACTCAAACACAAATCATTCGATGTTCCGCATGACGTTTTCAGGAGTTGACACGGAATCGTCCATGTATAACAGGAAGTTCAGGCAGGGCCCACTGCAAAAAGGCGACACAAGTGGGGTCTTTCATGCTGCAGTGGGCCTATCACCCGCTGGACATCCATCTGGCGACAATTTTCCACATTCTTACTGGTGATTTTCGAGGTTGTACAGTATTACACCCTCCTGTAGCTCCATCTTTGATCTGGGTCAATACCAGGCGCTACGGATGATTTAACATTGTAAAGTGTAAAGAAACCGATCGCCGTACTTGACGAAGAAGGACGCACTTATGCAATTGCCACTGAAAGTTGTCTTCCGCAACCTCGAACCCTCTCCCGCTATTGAGGCCAGGGTACGAGAGCGGGCCGAAAAGCTCGACATATATTACGATCAGATCATGAACTGCCGTGTAGTGGTGGAGGCGCCCCATAAACACCATCACAAGGGAAAGCTGTATCACGTTCGGATCTACATAACTGTGCCGGATGAAGAACTGGTGGTCAGCCGGGACCCGGATCAGCACCATGCCCATGAGGATGTGTACGTAGCCATTCGCGACGCATTTGACGCCATGCGCCGTCGGCTGGAAGACTACGCCCAGCGCCGCAGGGGAAAAGTGAAGGACCACGAGGCACCACCGCACGGGCGGATCAGCCAGCTATTTCCCGAGAAGGGTTATGGAAAGATCGAGACCCTGGACGGCCGGCTGGTCTACTTTCACCAAAATAGCGTGGTGGATGCCGAATTCAGCAAACTCGAAATAGGCAGCGAAGTTCGGTTCGCGGAAGAGATGGGTGAATTGGGTCCCCAAGCGAGTACCGTGCACGTAATTGGCAAACATCATATTGTCGGGTAATTCTGGACCGGGCCGACTCTTACCCACCCAAACTTGTGGCTTCGTGGTTTTGAATCCTCTCAGCAATAATAATCGAGCAATCCCCGATCTCATCCGCCCGGTACCAGGAACCAGTACCCGGATATTCGGTGAACTTCCCTGGACGATTGGTACCTGGGATTGTTAAAACTGGTGCATACAACAGGTGATATTTTCCTGCCGGCGAAGTATGGTGATGCCGTCGGACACTCTGTTGATCGCAAACAAAGGAGGTCAGCATGACGAGTCAGTGGCTGTCTAGCGGTGCATGCGACGTGGGCATTGGGGTCCAACCATTGTCACTTCGCGACGACCTTGGCATGGCGGGATACTCCTTGTCGGGGCTGGAAGGAACGAACAGCAAGGAATTGCTCTATGCGCGGGCGTTGAGTATTCGAGACCAGAACGGCCAGATTGCCGTAATCTGCATCGTGGACCTCATGTGCCCAAGTCTCACCCTGACGCAAAAAATCGCTGGCAAGGTTGGCGGCACAGTACCCCCGGAGCACGTCATGCTGTTGGGCACGCATACGCACTCCGCACCGGGCCACTACTACCAGAACAAGTTTTTTCGATACTTCGCGCAACCCTGGGTCAGCGGTTATATGAATTATAACGCCGGGTGGGTAGACCAGCTGGCCACGCCGATTGCACAGGCGATCAGCGACGCTGTCGGTGATTTACAAGCAGGTTGGATTGGCATCGATCAAAGACGCCTCTGGGGCGCGTCGAGGAACCGCAGTCTGAATGCGTTCAACCAACACCCTGACGCTGTGAACTGGAATACGGCGGGCCGCCCGGGAGAATTGCCGGCGGGTGGCCTCGATTCGCAGCAAAGTGCCGTAGATCCACGCGTGACGACGATTGTCGCGCGTGTGGGTGATGAACCCAGGGCGGCATTCGGCTGGTTCGGTTGTCATGCCACCGCGCTCGGACCGGAGCAGCCGACCTACCACCGTGACTGGCCGGGACAGGCAGTAACTCTTTTGGAAAATCAATTTAATGAGTTTCCCGGGTTTTACGCCGCCGTTGGTCTTGCCGCGTCCGGTGATGTCAGTCCTCTTCCCGATCTGGACGATCCCGGCGGGCACCAGGGCGAACCCCTGGCGAGCACACTCGGTCACAGTGTGGCGGATGTGATGGCGCAGAGTGTCTACGCGTCGACTGGAAGCAGCGGGGGAATCCTGTCTGTGAACGTCTGTGCCGGATCGTGGTCGCCCACGCAGGAGAACCCGGCACTCGACTGGGAAGTTGGTTGGCCGACGCTGGGTGGCGCCGAAGACGGACGATCATTTCTGTATCCGTTCTTCAGTGAAGAGGGAATGTATGACGGCGGTGCCCCTCCAGCCGGCGATACGCAGCATCCCAAACAACCGGCCCTCGGCATCCTTCAGTTCATCCTGGGCGCGTTCGGGTTAGACGTTGCGCCCTGGCATCCCTGGCATCGATTCATTCTTGGGAACCACGCCCTGGTTGCCGTCCCCGGCGAGCCGACCACGCTCGCAGCGCATGAGCTGGAGAAAAACTGCGTGGCCACCCTGGGTGGGATAAACAGTGCCACCGTTGTTGGTTACAACGGGGACTACGTCGGTTATTTCACTACGGAAGAAGAGTATTCCATCCAACACTACGAGGGTGCCATGACGATCTATGGCCGACCGTCACTGGCGTCTCTCGAAGCCGCTGTGACCGGCGATTGCATGCTCTTCGAAGGCTTTCCGGCCTACGATGAATCGACATCCGATGAATCCTCGATAAAAAGCGCAATCAGGGAGCTTACTGAGTCGCCCGTGCTCATCACGGTGCCCAAGGGGCACCATGATGGGGAGCAGGTATTTGCGCTTTGGCTCGGTGATATAGAGACGAAAGCGGAGTATCTTAGCTTGAAGGATGGATCAGGGATCTATGATTCGAATAAGGTACTGCGCGCGAGAACAAGGGGCAGGGGAATACTGTCTACCCTGTTGCCGGGAACCGGCCAGACGATGCTCGTCGCTCGATTTCCCGGAGCCCCGGCACGCCCCGAGATCACACCCGCAACACCCATACCCGTTTTATCCTATGAAGATGGTGCGACAACATGGAACAAAGAATGCAGGGACGGTAGAAATATCGGTATTGACTGATGCCTGCGCATCCGGGTAGCCCGTGTCCGCTGGATTATTATAATGGCCACCAATCATATTTACGACAGCAGACACTAAGGAGCACTAGCCCCCATTTTTCACCCGGTGGCGAGATGATCGCGCAGAGATTTGGATTCACAAGACATTTGCTGAAGGCGTGGAATAACCGTGTGTATTTCCAACTGAAGAAAAGGTCTTGTGGATTCAAAGACCAAGGGAGGGCTCGTCAATCCGGTGAGAAATACGGGCTTGCTGATTCTCCACTGATCAAATCGACCAGGTCATCCACTGACAGGCGGACACCAGTATCCGTGCCTTCGAGAAGGCTGTCCGCGAGGGCGCGCTTGTGGGCGTGGAGATTGACAATCTTCTCTTCGATGGTACCGTTGACCACCAGGCGATAGATAATGACCGGGCGGGTCTGCCCGATGCGGTGAGTACGGTCCGATGCCTGATCCTCGACTGCCGGGTTCCACCACGGATCCATGTGTATGACATAGTCGGCCGCAGTCAGATTTAGTCCTGAGCCGCCCGCCTTAAGGCTGATTAGAAAGAGTTCACCCTCCCCTCGTTGAAAGGCATCGACAGCCTCCTTGCGCTTCCTGACGCTGGTCGATCCATCGAGGTACTGATATTCGATCTTCTGCTTGTCGAGATACTCCCGTATCAATGCGAGATGTCTGACGAACTGACTGAAGACCAGGGGTCGATGCCGGTTTTCACGCAGCTCTTCGAGGATCTCGACAAAAGCGCGCAGCTTGGCGCTGCCAACCGGTGAATTTTC
>CAXMTM010000004.1:0-2798 GCA_964196385.1 Arenicellales bacterium | reverse complement strand
CGAATTCGTGGCCAAGGCGTTGCTGCCCCTGGAAGAGTTCAACCACTACTTCCACACCGACTTCGACATCGAGGAAAACGATACCATCGGTGGATTGGTAGTGAAAAGCTTTGGTCACGTACCGCAAAGGGGCGAATCCATTCTTGTCGACTCGATCCGTTTCGAAATACTACATGCGGACAGCCGCCGTGTTCACCTGATCAGGGTGAATCCGGTTGAACAGCAGTGAAGGCTCTCCCTTTCTTTCGGCCGTGCTCAAGCCCCTAGCCCGGACATTTCATAAATATGCACAATCTCGCTTGTCTCTTTACTCCACAAGAAATATTTCCTCAGTCGGGAGTAGTCACTGATACTCCGCTTCTTCGGAAATTTCCTTGTGAAATAAATATCCTGCGCGATCTTTGCGCATATTTATGAAATGTCCGGGCTAGTCGCCCTGGTTGCGGGTGCCGTTACCGTACTGTCATTCGCCCCCTTCGGTTTTTTCCCACTGGGCATTATTGGCCCCGCCATCCTGTTCTATCTGTGGCGGGGTGAATCGCCCCGTTACGCATTTCTGATCGGACTTTCTTTCGGGTCGGGATTATTCGGACTGGGTGTGTCGTGGACCTACGTCAGCCTGCAGGTATATGGGCACATGCCGGTGCCGCTGGCGGCGCTTTCGGTGCTGCTGTTCGTTTTGTTGCTGGCGCTTTTTCCGGCAATGGTCGGTTTTATCCAGGCGCGTTCACGTGCCGGTGATGCCGTCAGGGCAACATTGATCATTCCCGCCCTGTGGACCCTGATTGAATGGACCAGGGGGTGGGTACTGACCGGATTCCCCTGGCTGAGCCTTGGTTACGGTCAGATAGACAGTTCGCTGTCGGGTGTCGCACCGTGGCTCGGCGTCTACGGGGTGAGTTGGGCCAGCGCAACCTGCTCAGGCCTGTTGGTTGCAGCGGTTATTGTTGGCCGTCGCGGGCCACGGTTCGCATTCGCCGGGGCCGTTATTGCGTTGTGGGCGGTAATTTGGTTCGCAGGACAGGTAACCTGGGTACACCCGGCGGGAGATGCTCTCAAAATAGCAATCGTGCAGGGCAATGTGCCGCTTGAGTCAAAATGGGCTGCGGCAGAGAAAGACGCCATCGTACACAGGTATCTGAACCTCAGTGCAAACCACCCGGACCGCGACCTGATCGTGTGGCCGGAAGCGGCGCTGCCGCTTTATCTGGATCAACTGCCGCGATCTTTCTGGGACGAACTGAATCGTCACCCGGCTGAATTCGTGACCGGCATCCTCGAAAGAAGATCGGAAGGTGAGGTGGAGAATAGTTACAACAGCGTGCTGTCGATAGCCGATGAGCCCGCCATGTACCGTAAGCAGCACCTGGTGCCATTCGGAGAGTATGTACCCTTGTCTTTCGTTTTCGAGTGGATCATCGCCTACCTGAACATCCCGATGTCAGATTTCAGTGCCTGGCAAGGCGATCAGGAGCCAATGGCGATTGCCGGCACCAGGGTTGCAATATCCATATGTTACGAGGACGCGTTTGCAGACCAGGTTCGTCGATCGCTGGGCGATGCAAATGTACTGATCAACGTCAGTGAGGATTCCTGGTTCGGCGATTCGTTCGCGCCCCACCAGCGCCTGGACATGGCAAAGATGCGTGCCCTGGAGAACGGACGCCCGATGGTGCGTGCAGGGAATTCCGGTATATCGGCAGTCATCGACCACAGCGGCCGGGTCACTGCCCGTACGCCCCAGTTTGTTCAGGACGTACTGCTGGCCGAGGTGCAGCCCACCCGGGGCTCCACGTTTTTTACGCGTTTTGGATCATGGCCGGTAATCGTTTTGTGTATGGTTATCGTACTGATTACAACAAGAATACGGTTGCCAGGCTGAGCAGGGCAAAAAAACCGACCACATCTGTCAGCGTGGTGAGGGCGACGCCACCGGCCAGGGCGGGATCGATGCCCAGGCGCTGGAAGAGCATGGGCAAGGTAACCCCCGCCACGGCTGACACCACCAGATTGATGACCATGGCCAGGGCTATGATCAATCCCAGGCCGTAGTCGTGATACCAGACAGTCGCCACCACGGCCACTGCAAATGCCCAGATCACCCCATTCAAGCCGCCTACCAGAAGTTCTTTTTTCAGTACACGCCAGGCGTTGGCCTGGGATATGGTGCCTACGCTCAGGCCTCGAATAACGATGGTCAGGGTTTGGGTGCCGGCGTTACCTCCCATGCTGGCCACTATAGGCAGCAACACCGCGAGCGCCACCATTTTTTCGATGGTGGCTTCGAACTGGCCGATCACCCAGGACGCGATGACGGCGGTGATCAGGTTGACGCCCAGCCACAGCGCTCTGCTTTTTGCGGATCTGGTGACCGGCGCAAAGATGTCTTCATCCTCGATCAGGCCGGCGCGAGCCATTAACGACTGGTCCGCACTTTCCCGGATCACATCCACCACGTCATCGATGGTGATGCGCCCGAGCAGGCGCTCCTGTTCATCGACCACTGCTGCGGAGACGAGGTTGTACTTTTCAAAAGCGTCGGTTACATCGTCCTGAGGCGCCATGGCCCGGAACGATATGGGTTCGCGATCCACCAGCTTGCCGACACGCTCATCGGCAGGGGAAGTCAGTAACAGGGTAACCGGGAGTATGCCCGTGAGTCGGCCCTTGCGGTCGACCACAAACAACTTGTCGGTATTTTCCGGGATCTCGCCTTTCAGTCTGAGGTAGCGAATTACGACCCGCGTGGTGATGTTTTCACGGATGGCCACGGCGTCCACATTCATCAACCCGCCCGC
>CAXMTM010000003.1:0-2245 GCA_964196385.1 Arenicellales bacterium | reverse complement strand
GCGGTGGCAGCGGGAATCAGTGCTTATCCGCAGGAAGTGACTTTTCAGATGGTGATGAACTTTCTGAACGGGGGAGCGGGGATTAACGTATTTTGCCGGCACAATGGGCTGGACCTGAAGGTGATCGACGCCGGTGTCAATGTCGATTTCCCCGATCATCCCCTGCTGATCGATGCGAAAGTACGCAGATCAACGCGAAACTACCTGGATGAGCCCGCATTGACCGGGAATGAACTGCAGACCTGCCTTGAACGGGCCGATGACATCGTCACTGAACTCGCCGCCGGTGGCTGCAACATCGTCGGGTTGGGCGACATGGGCATTGGTAACACGGCGTCCGCCAGTCTGATTATGAGCACCCTGTGCAGCATTCCGATTGCGCGGTGCACCGGCCGTGGCGCCGGGCTTGATGATGCACAATTAGACCAGAAAATTGACTTGTTGCGACAAGCACAGACCAGACACCCCGATGTACATACGGCGGAACAGATTCTTCAGCACTTTGGCGGTTACGAGATAGCCATGATTACCGGGGCCATGCTCAGCGCATACCGCCACCATATGATCATCATGGTCGACGGCTTTATTGCAACCGCCGCCTACCTCGCCGCGGCCAGGATAAAACCGGAGGTTGCCGACAACGCCATATTCTGCCACCTGTCGGATGAACGCGGCCACATCCGCGCACTGGAATTTATTGGAGCTGTTCCCCTGCTCAAACTATCCATGCGCCTCGGTGAAGGCACGGGGTGCGCTCTGGCCTACCCGCTGATCCGGTGCGCAATCGGCTTCTTGAACGAGATGGCTAGTTTTGATAGTGCCCATGTTTCAAGTGAAAAATAGTCCGGGCCAATACACACCCACCCTGATGATTCAGGGAACCACGTCGAGTGCGGGCAAGAGTGTTCTGGTGGCCGGGTTATGCCGGCTGTTCCGCGACCGGGGTTACCGCGTGGCGCCGTTCAAACCACAGAACATGGCGCTGAACAGCGCGGTGACGATTGACGGTGGTGAGATCGGCAGATCCCAGGCGGTGCAGGCCATGGCGGCGGGGCTCGAACCGCACACCGATATGAACCCGGTCCTGCTCAAGCCCAACAGCGACAAAGGCGCTCAGGTCATCGTGCAGGGCAAGTCCATCGGCAACATGGATGCCAGCAGGTACCATGCATTCAAAAAGACCGCCATGGAGCCGGTGCTCCAGTCCTATAGGCGACTGTGCGCAGACTACGACCTGATTATTGTGGAAGGTGCCGGCAGTCCCGCCGAGATCAACCTGCGCGAAAACGACATTGCCAATATGGGTTTTGCCACCGAAGTGGGATGTTGTGTGGCGCTGGTTGCCGACATCGACCGTGGCGGCGTGTTTGCCCACCTCACCGGCACCCTTGATTGTCTGCAACCCAATGAGCGGGAGCTGGTCAGGGGCCTGATCATCAACCGCTTTCGCGGGGACCGAAGCCTGCTCGATTCCGGCATAGACTGGCTCACCTCCAGAACCGGCTTGCCGACCCTGGGCGTGCTGCCGTTCCTGCACGATCTGCATATCGAGGCTGAGGACGCAGTGGACGATCGCTCCACATTGGACCTGTCGCCGGCCGGACCCGCGTCCTTGTTGCGCGTCGTCGTTCCGCGTATTCCCCGCATCAGCAACCACACGGACTTTGATGTGCTGCGCCTGCACAAGCGGGTCGATATCCGCATCGTCGGCGAAAAAGGACCCATACCGGACTGCGACCTGATTATTCTACCGGGCAGCAAAAACCCGGTGAGCGACCTGAAATGGCTGCAGGTGAATGGCTGGGTGGAGGCCATTAACCGGCACCTGCGATACGGTGGCAAACTGATCGGTATTTGCGGTGGTTACCAGATGATCGGCAAGGCCATACATGACCCGGATGGCATCGAGGATACTGCCGGCTCCAGTCCCGGACTCGGCTTAATGGACTTCGAAACGACCCTCGAACCCGTCAAGCAGTTGAACAACGTGGAGGGGTTCCTGTTCCGGCACAAAGTGCCTGTGCGCGGATATGAAATACACATGGGCACGACCCGGGGCAGCGCGTTGTCACGGCCGGCCATCGACCTGGGCAGCCGTAAAGATGGCGTCATTTCTGAAGACAATCAAATTCTGTGCACCTACCTGCACGGGCTGTTCGACCACCCACCAGCCTGCGACGCTCTGTTGCAGTGGGCGCGCCTGCACAAAGCGAACAGCGCAGACTATCAACGCTACAGGGAACAG
>CAXMTM010000002.1:0-5167 GCA_964196385.1 Arenicellales bacterium | reverse complement strand
ACAGGCAAGACCGTGAAAATCGCGGTGTTCGCGGATGGTCCCGACGCCGACGCTGCAACGGCAGCAGGTGCGGATGTGGTGGGGTTGGAAGATCTGGCCGAGCAGGTCAAGGCGGGCAATTTCGACTTCGATGTCATCATTGCAACTCCTGCCAGCATGAAGGTAGTCGGCCGCTTGGGCCAGATTTTGGGCCCCCGCGGACTCATGCCCAACCCTAAAGTGGGTACGGTTACGACCGACGTGACCAAAGCAATAGAAAACGCCAAAGCGGGTCAGGTCCAGTTCCGTATAGACAAGGCGGGCATTATTCACTCCTCTATTGGCAAGGCTTCCTTTGAAGTCGATGCACTTAAAGAGAATTTCACCGCGCTGCTGGGGGCATTGTTCAAGGCCAAGCCGCCGGCAGCCAAGGGGCAGTATTTTCGACGGGTCACCCTGTCCACAACAATGGGGCCAGGGGTGCACGTTGATCGAACGACATTGCCGGATTAGGTAGATCGTTCACAGGTACCGAGTAATTTGAATTTGGGGTCTGACCCCAAAATTACCCGGGTTGTCAAAGACCGCAGGTGAAATCAAAGGGGTCAGAGTCATTTTTAGCAGATGATTTTGAACTTTAAGAGACGTTGGTTAGAAATGACTCTGACCCCTTTGATTTCTTAATTTCCTGCGCAGACGGCGGACAGTTCAGCGGTGACTGGCACCACAGTTCCTGAATCTGAGCGCCTTAACTTAGGAGGTAAGCTCAACCATGAGCCTGAGTCTCGAAGATAAAAAGGCAGTTGTCGAGCAAGTATCGGGTGTGTTGTCTGATTGCCAGACCGCGATCGTTGCCGAGTACCGTGGCTTGACCGTGGAGAAGATGACCAGCTTGCGCAGAGAGGCGCGGGAAGCCGGGGTTTTTCTCCGGGTAGTTAAGAACACACTGGCAAGGCGGGCAGTGAAGGATTCGGATTTCGAGTGTCTTGACGAACATCTGGTGGGTCCGCTGGCGTTGGCCGCATCGCAAGATCCGGTGGCGGCGGCGAAGGTTTTGGCCGGGTTCGACAAGGCCAACGAAGCGTTCTCGATCAAGATCGGGGCTATGTCGGGATCGTTGTTGTCCATTGAAGATATCAACGCACTGGCAAAACTTCCGGGGCGTGAAGAGTTGCTGGCGACACTGGTCGGTGCTATGCAGGCGCCGATCACGAAATTTGTGCAGACACTCAGCGAGGTCCCATCCAAATTTGTCCGAACCCTGGCTGCGGTGCGTGACGCTAAAGAAGCGGCTTAGCTCGATAGATTATTAATATTATTCAGGATTTTATTCAGGAGTTTAAGAAATGGCTGTTACAAAAGAAGAGATTTTAGAATCGGTTGGAAATATGTCGGTGCTTGAGTTGTCCGGGCTCATCAAGGACATGGAAGAGAAATTCGGCGTGTCGGCACAGGCGGCCGTGGCAGTTGCCGCTCCGGCTGCCGGCGGCGGTGAAGCCGAGGCCGCTGAAGAGCAGACCGAATTCGACGTCGTGCTGTCCAGTTTTGGTGAAAAAAAGGTCGCCGTGATCAAAGCCGTACGGGCGATCACCAGTCTTGGCCTGAAGGAGGCGAAAGACCTGGTTGAGGGAGCCCCTACCCCGGTCAGGGAAGCTGTAGGTAAAGACGAAGCTGAAGATATGAAGAAGCAGTTGGAAGAAGCAGGCGCGACCGTCGAGCTCAAGTAAGAGCCGTCGACATCGCACACTGTAAGGCACCCAGGCGCAACTGGCTGGCGGCTTTTAGCCACCGGCCTTTTGGCGTTGGTGCAAGGTAAAAAATTCCGGTAATTCCGAGAGGTATCCATGGGTTATTCCTTTACTGAAAAAAAGCGGTTACGTAAGAGTTTTAGCAAGAGTCCTAGTGTTCTGCGTGTACCTTATTTACTTGCGACGCAGAAAATTTCCTACAAGAAGTTTCTGCAGGCAGAAATCAAACACGAGGACAGAAAGGAGCGCGGTTTACAGGCCGCATTTCGCTCAGTGTTTCCCATTGAGAGCTATAACGGTAACGCGGCTCTGGAATTTGTCAGTTACAGGCTGGGTACGCCCGCTTTCGACGTCAAGGAATGTCAGCAGCGGGGCATGATATATGCGGCTCCGTTGCGCGTGTTGCTGCGGCTGGTGATCTATCAGAAAGATGAGGCCATTGGTGGAAAATCCGTGAAAGACGTGAAGGAGCAGGAGGTCTACATGGGCGAGATTCCGTTGATGACCGACAATGGCACATTCGTAATCAACGGCACCGAACGTGTCATTGTGTCGCAACTGCACCGCTCCCCCGGCGTATTTTTTGACCACGACAGGGGCAAGACCCACTCTTCCGGAAAATTGCTGTTTTCATCCCGTGTCATTCCGTATCGTGGTTCCTGGCTGGATTTCGAATTCGATCCCAAAGACCTTCTGTACATCCGCATCGACCGTCGCAGGAAACTGCCGGCGACTATCTTGTTGCACGCCCTGGGATTTACGGCCCAGGAGATCCTGGAGATGTTTTTCGAAAACGACGTGTTTCACCTGTCCACCAGGGAAATCAAGATGAACCTGGTCCCGCAGCGTTTGCGCGGCCAGCAGATGCAATTCGACATCACCATTGGTAAAGGTGAAGTTATCGTTGAGGCCGGCAAGCGCATCACTGCCCGGCACATACGAGAGCTGGAAAAATCCCGGGTCAAGAGATTGGCGGTGCCGGTCTCATACATTACCGGCAGGGCCCTGGCAAAGGACATCATCGATCCGGAAACCGGTGAATTACTGGTCGAGGCCAACACGGTAATTACCGAAGAGTTGGTGGAGCAGTTGATCGAAAAGAAATTCAAGACCCTTGAAACCATCTATACCAACGATCTCGACAAAGGCCCGTACGTGTCCGAGACCTTGCGCATCGACACCACCAGTACCGAGCTGGAAGGCCAGGTGGAAATCTACCGAATGATGCGACCCGGTGAGCCCCCCACAAAGGACGCGGCCCACGCGTTGTTCAACAACCTGTTTTTCAACGCCGATCGTTATGACCTGTCCGCAGTGGGACGGATGAAATTCAATCGACGTCTCAACCGCGAAGGTGATGTAGGCAACGGGACGCTGAGCAAGGAAGACATCATCGACGTCATGCGCACGCTCATCGACCTGAAGAACGGACAGGGGGAGATCGACGATATCGACAATCTCGGCAACCGTCGTGTCCGCTCCGTTGGCGAACTCGTGGGAAATCAGTTCCGGGTGGGGTTGGTCCGGGTAGAACGCGCCGTGCGCGAGCGTCTTAGCGTTGCGGAGTCGGAAAACCTGACTCCTCAGGACCTGATCAATGCCAAGCCGGTGTCCGCGGTGGTCAGGGAGTTTTTCGGCTCCAGCCAGCTATCGCAGTTTATGGATCAGACCAACCCGCTGTCGGAGGTGACCCACAAACGCCGGGTTTCCGCGCTGGGTCCGGGTGGTTTGACGCGGGAACGGGCCGGGTTCGAAGTGCGTGACGTACACCCCACCCATTACGGCCGGGTGTGCCCTATCGAGACACCGGAAGGACCGAACATCGGTCTGATCAACTCACTAGCGTGCTACGCGCGCACCAACGACTACGGATTTCTGGAGACGCCTTACCGCAAGGTCAATGGCGGCAGGGTGACGAATAGTATCGAGTACCTGTCAGCCATCGAGGAGCGCAACTTCGTTATCGCCCAGGCCAACGCCACTGTGGACGACAAGGGCAAATTGCTGGACGAACTGGTATCCTGCCGTCACAAGAACGAGTTCACCTTGTCAACGCCGGATCGCATCGATTATATCGACGTCGCGCCTTCCCAGATCGTATCCGTGGCGGCATCCCTGATTCCGTTTCTCGAGCACGACGACGCCAATCGCGCACTCATGGGTTCTAACATGCAACGCCAGGCCGTGCCCACCATTCGCAGCGAAAAACCGTTGGTAGGTACGGGTATGGAGAGGATCGTGGCGGTAGACTCCGGTGTTACCGTGGTTGCCCGCCGGGGCGGGGTCGTGGACTCGGTCGACGCCGGCCGTATCGTGGTGCGCGCCAACGACGATGAGGCCGTGCCGGGGAAACCCGGTGTGGATATTTACAACCTGATTAAGTACCAGCGCTCGAATCAGAACACAACCATCAATCAGAGACCACTGGTCAGGGTCGGAGACACCATCGCCAGAGACGACGTGCTGGGTGACGGGCCGTCCACCGATATGGGCGAACTGGCTTTGGGGCGAAACATCCTGGTCGCGGTCATGCCCTGGAGTGGTTACAACTTCGAAGATTCCATCCTGATTTCGGAGCGCCTGGTGCAGGAAGACACCTACACCACGATCCACATCGAAGAGCTGACCTGTGTCGCACGGGACACCAAGCTGGGCTCCGAGGAGGTTACCCGCGACATTCCGAATGTCGGTGAGGCCGCGCTATCCAAGCTGGATGAGTCCGGTATTGTCTATATCGGTGCGGAGGTCACCTCCGGAGATATTCTGGTGGGCAAAGTAACGCCCAAGGGGGAGACCCAGCTCACACCGGAAGAAAAACTGCTGCGCGCCATTTTTGGCGAAAAAGCATCCGACGTGAAGGACACCAGCCTGCGCATGCCATCGGGTATGTCGGGCATCGTTATCGACGTTCAGGTTTTCACGCGGGATGGTGTGGAAAAGGACGCCCGCGCCAAGCAAAACGAGGACCAGGAACTGGCGCGGGTGCGCAAGGACCTGAACGACCAGTTCCGTATCGTCGAGGAAGACGCATACGACCGCATCGAGAAACTGCTGATTGGCCGGACCGCGGAAGGCGGACCGGGCGAATTGAAGGGCGGGGACAAAGTATCCACCACCTATTTAACGGACCTGCCCCGGGACAAGTGGTTTGAAGTGCGCTTGCGCAACGAGAGCGCGAACGAGCAGTTGGAGCAGTTGCGCGCTGACCTCGACGCCCAGCGCAGTTACTTTGACGACTTGTTTGATGAAAAGCGCAAAAAACTCGAAGCCGGAGATGATCTGGCGCCGGGGGTGTTGAAAATGGTCAAGGCATTCGTCGCCGTCAAGCGGCGCCTGCAGCCCGGTGACAAGATGGCCGGGCGCCATGGCAACAAGGGCGTGATTTCAAAGATCACCCCGGTGGAGGATATGCCGTATATGGAAGACGGAACCACTGTTGA
>CAXMTM010000001.1:0-7437 GCA_964196385.1 Arenicellales bacterium | reverse complement strand
TGGTTTGTCGACGACTTTCCGATGACGGTGACGGGAAAGCTCCAAAAGTACCGTATGAAAGAGATTGCACAACAAAAGATGAAAGTACGTGGCTAGCCTGCTATGCATGTAGTAGTCAGCAAAGGACTGGATCTTCACATCGGCGCTGTGCCGGATATGCGTATCGCAGAGACCAGGCAGGCAACCGGCGCGGCCGTGCTGGGCAGTGACTTTCCCGGCGTAAAGTTTGACATATTGACCGAACCCGGGGCATGGATACGCGCCGGCGACCCGGTACTGCGCGACCGGCACCGGCCGGAAGTGGTTTTTACCGCGCCGGCAAGCGGTCGGGTCGCTGCGGTGAAGCGGGGGGCGCGGCGTGCGCTCCAGTCGATCCGGTTCAGCGTCGATGACACCGGTGAGCCAGTACGCTTCGACATTCCGGCCGCCATGGATAAAGACAAAACGCGCGCCCTGATGTTGCGGTCGGGTTTGTGGACCGCGCTGAGGAAGCGGCCTTTCGGACACATTCCCGACCCCACAGCCGAACCCAGGGCCTTGTTGGTCACCGCCATCGACACGGAACCACTGGCCCCGGATCCGGCATGCATCATCGCCGAGTTTGCCGATCACTTCGTATCCGGGCTCAGCGCGTTGTCACTGATCTGCGACGATCCGGTTTTTTTGTGCCAGGCCGCTGGTGCGGGTATCCCGGTCGCGGATACGGACCCCGTAAAGATAGTGGAGTTCAGTGGCCCCCATCCCGCCGGCCTTGCGGGCACCCATATTCACGCGTTGTGTCCCATCGGGCTCAACGGTGGCGAGGTTTGGCACATCGGTTATCAGGATGTGATTTCACTGGGCCACCTTGTTAACGAGGGCACGCCCTGGCTGCAGCGTATTGTGTCTTTTGCGGGGACCGGTGTGGAGCACCCGCGCCTGCTCAGGGTGCCTGTTTGCACCGCCATCGGTGAGGTGACAGCCGGTGAGTTCACGGATGACACGGTTCGCATCATTTCCGGCTCCGTGCTTTCAGGCTACCAGGCGATTGGTGCCGAGGCTTATCTGGGGCAACGCCACAACCAGATCACTGCCTTGCTGGAAACCCCGGCCCTGAAATCGCATTGGTGGGACCGGCAAGGATATAGCACTCGCCCGGTGGATTATCCGGGGGCGTTGATTCCCACCACGGATATGGAACGACTGTCGCCACCCGGCATCCTTGCCGTTCCGATGTTGCGGGCGCTGCTGGTGGGAGACGTCGACCGGGCCCGCGACCTCGGTGCTCTCGAATTGATCGAAGAGGATCTGGCGCTGCTTGCGTACGCCTGTCCGTCCGCAAGCCAGTATGGACGTTTACTGCGCGATGTACTGGATCAGTTATGCAAGGAGGCGGCATAAAACCAACACACCAAACTGCCGGTGCCCCGCACGTACGCTCACTCGTCAGCCCGGGGTGGATCCAGCTCAGAACATTGGTCGCGCTGGCCCCGGTGATGGTGGCCGCCGTACTGAATACCGGGTATCAGTATCTGCTCGCGCTGCACATCGCCGGCGATGAAGCGATGAATGGCTGGCGATACGACTTCATCCGAGGCCTCGGCCCGGATCACCAATACCCCTCGGTCTTCGGCATGACAAGCGCCGGACTGGTGCACATCGTACCCGTCCTGATCGTAGCGATGATGGCCGGAGGAATCTGCGAGCGTATATTCGCGGCCCGGCGTGACCGTCCCATGGAAAAGGGGTTTATGGTAAGCGCCGTTGTGTTTACCTTGTTGATGCCGCCGGCGGTATCTCTTTTCCATGTCGCATTCGGCATGATTTTCGGCATCGTATTCGGCAAGAGTGTATTCGGCGGTGACGGCAAGACCTTCCTCAATCCGGCGTTGGTCGGTGCGGCGGTGGTACAGATATCGTTTCCAACGGCACACAGTAATCACCCGTTGTGGGACGGTATCGCGGGTTACAGCGGCAGTGGTATTTTCGTGGATTTCCACGAAAGCGGTGGCGGTGCTTTTGTCGGCGCCGGCATCGACTGGTGGGATGCATTCATCGGAGTGCAACAGGGTATGCTGGGGACGACCTCGGTCCTGGCCGTACTGGCGGGAGGCGTGATTCTGGTGTGGAGCCGCATTGCTTCCTGGCGGCTTATGCTGGGTCATGTACTTGGTCTGGTGCTAGTTGCCGCGGCATGCAACTCCCTTGGCGACGGTATGCTCGCCCTGCCCTGGTACTGGCACCTGGTGTTGGGCGGTTTCGCCTTCGGTGTGGTTTTTGTGGCCACCGACCCGGCCAGTTCCGCTGCCACCGACAGCGCACGCTGGATACAGGGTTTGATAGTGGGGGGGCTGGTGGTGATGATCCGCGTGGTCAATCCTTCGCACCCGGACGGTGTCGTTATAGCGCTGCTGATGGGATCTGTGCTGGCGCCGCTGGTCGACTACGCGGTCATCTGGTTCAATATCAGGCAAAGGGCGGGACGATATGGTTGATTCCGCCAGGGCGAAAGGCGACAGCGCTGCCCGGGCGTTGATAACCGCGGTAGCAGTGGCGATTGTGTGTGCCCTGGTGGTGTCATACGCTGCGGTGACGCTGCGTCCCTATTACATCGCAAATCTGGAAGCCGAGCGCGGCGCACAGCTTGAATCCATACTCGATGCGCTGTCTCAAGTCGCAGGTGATATCGATCCCGCAGACGTCGAGGCACGGGTTGTGGAATTGGACAGTGGGCGATATTCCCGGATCCTGGATGCAGCGACCTATGATGCACGAAAGGCCGCTACGGATCCCACTCTCAGTACGCTGATACCGCCGGAATTCGATCTCGCCGGAATAAAGCGCCGTCCCGATCACGCCGTGGTATTCATGACGCGGAAGCGGGATGGTTCCATTCGCGAACTGATTTTACCGGTTCACGGTGTCGGTTATCAGTCCACGTTATATGCATACCTGGCACTGGCCGAAGATGCAAACACGGTACTGGCACTGAGATTTTATGAACAGAACGACACGCCGGGCATTGGTGCGCGCATTCAGGATCCGGCCTGGGAGGCGCTGTGGCCCGGAAAACGCGTTTTCGACGAGGTAGGTGAACTCAGGACCGGCGTTGCCAGGGGCAGGGTCACGGGCGGTTCATCCGACGCCGATTACATGGTGGACGGGATCTCCGGCGCTACCCGCACCAGCCTCGGCGTGCATGGATTGCTGCGCTTCTGGCTGGGGGATTTCGGGTTTGGACCTTACCTCGCCCGGGTACGCCAGGGAGAAGGATAAACCATGTTGGTCAAACCCTGGAGAGCGCTTACCGCCCCGCTGATCGACGACAATCCGGTCACCTTGTTGATCCTCGGCATCTGTTCGGCGCTGGCGGTGACGACATCGCTGGATACAGCGCTGGTAATGACGGCGGCGGTCACCTGCGTGCTGGCTGTATCCGGCGCTTCCGTTAGCCTGATCCGCAACTATCTGCCGCGATCCATCCGCATTATCGTGCAGATCACCATTATCGCCTCACTGGTCATCATCGTCGACCTCGTGCTCAAGGCCTTTGCCTTCGAGATGAGCAAAAGGCTGTCCGTGTTCGTGGGCCTGATCATCACCAACTGTATTGTTCTGGGCCGGGCCGAGAGTTTCGCAATGCGCAACGGCATTGTGCTCAGTGTGCTGGACGGAATTGGTAACGGCATCGGTTATGGCCTGATCCTGGTGACGGTCGGCACCATACGCGAGTTTTTTGGCAAGGGCAGTTTATTCGGCGTACAGCTCCTCATGCCGACTTCCCAGGGCGGTGCGTTCGAACCGCTGCATTTAATGCTCCTGCCGCCGAGCGCATTTTTCATTATCGGTGTCATCATCTGGGTAATCCGCAGTAAAAAACCGAAGCAGGTGGAACAGTCCGAGTACCGCATCCGAGGTAATAGCGGAGGAGGGGGGAATGCCTGAATTGTCCGGTCTGTTTCTGCGATCCGTGTTCGTCGAGAACCTGGCGCTGTCCTTCTTCCTGGGTATGTGCACGTTCCTGGCGGTTTCCCGGCGGGTGGAAACGGCTTTCGGCGTCGGCCTGGCCATGATTGCGGTGCAAACCGTGACCGTCCCCGTCAACAACCTGATCTTTATCTACGTGCTCGCGCCGGGCGCGCTGGCCTGGGCGGGGCTCGGCGACGTCGATCTGTCATTCCTGAGCCTGATCGCGTTTATCGGCGTCATTGCGGCAATGGTACAGGTGCTGGAAATGGCGGTGGAATTTCACGCCCCCAAACTGCATCGGGCACTTGGTATTTTTCTACCGCTGATCACGGTCAACTGCGCCATACTCGGCGGCACTTTGTTCATGGTAGAGCGTTCCTATACCTTTACGCAAAGCGTTGTCTATGGATTGGGATCCGGGGTCGGCTGGGCTTTTGCCATCGTCATGCTGGCCGCGATCCGTGAGCGCCTGAAGTATTCTGATGTGCCTGATGGCCTGCAGGGCCTGGGCATCACCTTCATCGTCGTCGGCATAATGTCGCTGGCGTTCATGGGTTTCTCCGGGATTGGGTGACCTGTGTTTGAAATTGCAATCGGGGTCGTGTCCTTTACCACCATCATCCTGTTGCTGGTGTTGTTCGTATTGGCGGCAAGACGGGTTCTGGTGCCCTCGGGGCAGTGCGAGATCACCATCAATGGCCGCAAGCGCCAGACCGCCATGGTGGGCCAGCGGTTGCTGGAAGTGCTCCTGCAAGCCGGTGTCCATCTGCCCAGCGCATGTCGTGGGGCCGGTACCTGCGGCTTGTGCCGGGCACGCGTCATAGCCGGCGGCGACGAGCCCGGTGCCCAGGAATTGGCGCATCTGACGCGGCTGGAAGCGGCCAGACACGTCCGCCTGGCCTGTCAGGTTCCGGTGCTGTCGGCCATGTCGGTAGAAGTCGACGAAGCCAGCTTCGGTATTCGCACCTGGTCGTGCACGGTGGAGCGCACACGGAATTTATCTCCTTTGATACGCGAGATCGTGCTGCGGCTTGACGAGGGTGATGACATGGATTTCCGGGCCGGGGGGTTCGTACAGATGACCTGCCCGCCATTTCATGTGCACTTCGCGGATTTTGATATCGGCACCGAGTATCGCGATGACTGGGATAAACAGGAGCTGTGGCGTCTGCAAGCCGGCACCGCGGAACCGGTCACCCGGGCCTACTCCATGGCCAATCACCCCGCTGAACGGGGACAGATCGTTTTAAACGTTCGCATCGCTCTGCCGCCGCCGGACAAACGAGGAATTCCGGCGGGTCTGGTATCGACGTGGTTGTTCTCGCTGAAACCCGGTGAGCGGGTAGAAGTCATGGGGCCCTACGGCCACTTCTTTGTTCAGGACACCGATCGCGAGGCTGTATTCATCGGCGGGGGTGTCGGCATGGCCCCACTGCGGGCGCAGATTCTCGATCTTCTGGAAAGCCGGAAATCAAGGCGCAAGATCAGTTTCTGGTACGGTGCGCGTTCCGGGCGCGAACTGTTCTACCGTGAACGATTCGATCGACTGGCGGCGAAATACAACAATTTCGACTGGCACGTGGCCTTATCCAACCCCCGGCCCGGGGATGACTGGCAGGGATATACCGGTTTTATACACAAAGTGCTGTTGGATAACTACCTGGCTCAGCACCCTGCGCCCGAGGAATGCGAGTACTATCTTTGCGGGCCACCGCTGATGGTCAAGGCCGTGTTGGCAACATTGGACGATCTCGGCGTTGAAAGCGAGAATATATTCTTTGATGACTTTGGAGGCTGATCTGGAAATGAGTCGCTTGTCAAAAAGTCCACGTCCCCAGCCCCGCTGGCTAGTGCAGGGATTAAAGAGGAGTTGGTGAAATGTTAACGATTCTATTGGCTTTGTTCGTTTTCCTGCTGGCAGTGGCGGGGCTTGGTCTGGGCGTCATCTTCGGCCGTAGACCCATTCGCGGCAGTTGCGGTGGCTGCGTTCTATGCCTGATCGGCGGAAAATCTCATGACTGACAACGCACCGGCGGTGGATGACTATATGGCCGTCGAGGTAACGACGTTTCAGCCGACGACCGACATCCACACCGCGCTCGGGAAGTTGGTTGAGCAAGGCATATCAGGCGCCCCGGTTACCGACAGCAATGAGCAACTGGTCGGGATGCTGACCGAAAAAGATTGTCTCAAGGTTGTCTACAGTGCGAGTTATCATCAGGATTGGGGTGGAACGGTTGCGGATTATATGAACCCCGGCGTCGAGGTCATGGAATCAGGCACCAGTATTATCGATGCCGCGGACCAGTTCATGCATTGCGACTTCCGTCGCTTCCCGGTGGTGCACAACGATAGAATGATCGGCATGATTTGTCGCAGTGACGTCCTGCGGGCGGTTCAAGAACTGTGGTCGCATGATTAAACTAGCCCCCATTTATGAATGCGTCTCCGTTTAGCAGCGAGATCTCCGCCTACATCTGGGAAACGAAGTATCGTCATCGAGAAGGGGGGTGTGGCCTTCGACAGATCAATCGAGAGGCCGATTGATATGAGCAAAAGGATCGGCTTGATCGTGAACCCCATCGCTGGTATGGGTGGCAGCGTAGGCTTGAAGGGCACCGATTCCGGTATGCATCTAAAGGCTGCGGAGCTCGGTGCAAAGCCACTGGCTCCGGCACGGACCGAAGAGTTTTTGTCCCACATACGCAAACGCGATGACATTACATTGCTGGTCGCTCCGGGCATTATGGGCGAGGCCTATGCCAGGAAGCTGGGTATGAAGGATGTTTTGGTAGGGCAGGCGGGTGCCGAAACCACTGGCGAAGACACCACCCGAATCGCATCGGAAATGCTGGCGCGCGGTATGGATCTGTTGGCTTTTGTAGGGGGTGACGGCACGGCCCGAAATATCCACGACGCCGTCGGCCTCAAATGTCCGGTGCTTGGTGTGCCGTCGGGTGTCAAGGTATACAGTTCGGTGTTCGCATTGAACCCAAGAGCTGCGGCCGCCATGGTGGACCGGTTCATTGCGGGTGCCGAGGTCTGTGAACAGGAGGTGCTCGACATCAACGAGGACGCATTCAGGCGGAATATCCTGGACGCCAGGCTTTACGGGTACATGCTGGTGCCCGCCGACGAACAGTTATTACAGGGCGGTAAGGAAGGCTCGAGCCAGGGGGCGTCCAATGTCGAGAATCAGACCGAGATCGCCGAATACGTGGCCGAGGCCCTGCAGGATGGGACGTTGTACCTGCTGGGGCCGGGAACGACGGTGAACGCCATCGCGAAAGTCGTTGGCGTTGAAAAGACGCTGCTGGGAATCGATGCCATACACGATGGAAAACTCATTGCTTCCGACCTCAACGAGAACGGCCTGCTCGATCTCATTGGGCGATACAGACAAATGAAGATCATGGTCACCCCGCTCGGCGGCAACGGATTTATTTTCGGGAGGGGAAACCGGCAGTTTACAGCCCGGATATTAAGATT